>CANGMU010000037.1 GCA_947454665.1 Pseudomonadota bacterium
CCGACATGACCGATTCGAGAGAACCCGCCGCGATGCGCCTGGTCCGCATCCCCGTGGGCAGCTCGCTGGCCGAGGCCGAGCGGGAACTGATCCTCGCGACCCTCGCTGACTGCCGGGGCAACAAGTCCAGCGCCGCCAAGGTGCTCGGCATCAGCCTGAAGACGCTCTATAACCGCCTGCACGCCTATGCGGCGGAGGCTGATCGCCAGCAGGCCTGAGGCCGCAACTCAGCCCGCCGGCAGCCCCAGCTGTTGGCGGAAGGTCGCTTCGTCGATAACGGGAACGCCCAGCTCGATCGCCTTGGCGAGCTTGGACCCCGCTTCCTCCCCGGCCAGCACGCAGTTCGTCTTCTTCGACACGCTGCCTGCCACTTTGGCGCCCCGGGCTTCCAGCAAGTCCTTGGCCTCGTCCCGCGACAGCGTCGGCAGCGTACCGGTCAGCACCCAGGTCTGCCCGCTGAGCGGCAGGGCCACCGCAGCGACCGGTTCACCCTCTTGCCACTGCACGCCGCGGGCACGCAGCGCCGCCACGATGCGCAGGTTGTCGGCATCGGCGAAAAACCCCGCCACGTTCGCAGCGATGACCGGCCCCACATCGGGCGTCTGTTCGAGCCGCGTCGCGTCAGCCGACAACAGCGCATCGAGATTGCCGAACTGACGGGCCAGCGCCGCCGCGGTCGATTCACCCACGTCGGGAATGCCCAGCGCGAACAGGAAGCGCGGCAGCGTCGTCGAACGGCTGGCAGCGATCGCCGCCACCAGGTTGCGCGCGGACTTCTCGCCGAGGCGCTCAAGCTGCGCGAGCTGCTCCCAGTCCAGCAGGTAAAGATCCGCCGGGCTCTGCACCAGATCGCGTTCGATCAGCTGCGCGATCACCGCATCACCGAGGCCGTCGATATCCATCGCGCGGCGCGCAGCGAAATGCCGCAGGGCCTCGTGCCGCTGCGCCTGACAGCGCAGCGCACCGGTACAGCGGGCGACGGCCTGCCCTTCCACGCGATCCACACGCGAGCCACAGACCGGGCAGGACGCCGGCAAAATGATCGGCAACGTGTCGTCGGGTCGCCGCTCGAAATCCACGCGCACGACCTCGGGAATGACATCGCCCGCGCGCCGCACGATCACCGTATCGCCGATACGGATGTCCTTGCGGGCGATCTCGTCGAGGTTGTGCAGCGTCGCGTTGCCCACCGTCGCGCCGCCGACCATCACCGGCTCGAGCCGCGCCACCGGAGTCAGGGCACCCGTGCGCCCGACCTGGAAATCCACCGAGCGCAGGCGCGTACGCGCTTCCTCGGCAGGAAACTTGTGGGCGATCGCCCAGCGCGGCGCGCGCGAGACGAAGCCGAGCTTTTCCTGTGACGCGAGGTCATCGACTTTGTAGACGACGCCGTCGATCTGGTAAGCCAGCGCCGCACGACGGGACTGCAGGTCCGCGTAATAGGCCAGGCAACCGGCACTGCCCCGTACGCGACGTGCCTCTGGCGAGGTGCGCAGGCCCCAGTCACGCAGGGCCTTGAGCGCCGCATCGTGCGAGTCCCGCACCGTGCCGCCCTCCACCGCGCCCAACGCATAGAAATACAGCTCAAGGGGGCGCGTGGCGGTCACTCGTGGATCCAGCTGGCGCAGGCTGCCTGCCGCAGCATTGCGCGGGTTCACGAAGGGCTTCAGGCCGCGGGCGACCTGGTCGGCGTTGAGCCGTTCGAAGCCCGCCACGGGCATGAACACCTCGCCGCGCGCCTCCAGAAACGCAGGCGCATCGCCCATCAGTCGCAGCGGCACGCTGCGCAGGGTGCGAATGTTCGCCGTGACGTCCTCGCCCTGTTCGCCATCGCCGCGCGTCGCGGCGCGCTCCAGCAGGCCGTGGCGATAGATCACGCTGATGGCGAGGCCATCGAGCTTCGGTTCCGCGACATATTCGATGTCATCGCCCGTGCCGAGCCGCTCGCGGACGCGACGGTCGAAGGCCGCGACATCCTCGTCTGAAAAAGCGTTTTCCAGCGACAGCATGGGCTGCGGGTGTCGCACAGTGCCGAATTCGGCCAGCGGTGCCGCTCCAACGCGTTGCGTGGGCGAATCCGGCGTGAGCAGTTCGGGGTGAGTGGCCTCGAGCGCCTGCAGCTCCCGCAACAGGGCGTCGTAGGCGAAATCGTCGATTTCCGGGTCGTCGAGGACGTAGTACCGGTGGTTGTGGTGCGCGATCTGCTCGCGCAGGGCCTCGGCGCGCCGCCGCGCCGCATCCGTCACGCGCCGGGCTCCTCGCCCGCCGGCAACAGCGTCCCGCGCTGTGCGGCAGCGATTTCCGCATCGACGACCCGGCCGGCTTCGTCCTGCACGATGCCGCCGACTCGCGTCGCCACATCTCGCGCCAGGCTCAGCAACTCGTCCCAGGTCTGCACGGGCGACAGCGGCCCCGGCAGCACGGCAAACAGGTGCACACCCGGGAATTCCTGCGTGTCCATCATCAGTGGATCGAAACTGCCCGGACGCACGAGGTTCGCCGCGCTCGCGATCACGCGGCCGCTGTCATCGGACCAATGGAAGATGTCCTGCGGTCCGTGCGCAAGGCCACAGGAGTTGAGCGCCTGGCGCAAGGCGCGGCCGGCCACGCGGCCGCCATTGGGTGCCACGACGCGCAGCCACAGGATGCGGTCCTGCCGCTCAGGCGGCCACTGGATGGCAACCGGCGCAGGCACCGCCACGGCGGCCGCCGGGGGACTGGCAACCACATCCACGGGCTCACCCAGGACCTCTTCGAAGTCTTCGACGTGGGTGACAGTCAGCTCATCCGCAGGACCCTGCGCCGCCGAAGGACGGTCCACAGCGACCTCTATCGCCACCTGCAGACTCCGGTCGTCCGCCAGCGTCCCGACTTCTTCCAGCATGACGATTGGCGGATCACGCCGCAGGTCGCCACCGCGAATATCCGGCATGTCGAAAGGACGGCCGTCGTCGGCCGGCATCGCCGGCGCACCGTGCCAGGCGGCAGGATCCACCGTATCGCGACTGCCTTTGCGCACCGAATGACGCGGGCGTCGCAGCTCCCACAAGGCCAGCCCCACGAGGAACAGCGCCCCGAGGCCCAGCAGGATCCAGCGCAGCTCGGCGGCCATGGGCGTCAAACCGCGGCGAGGCGGACGGCCTCGTCAACGTCCACGGACACCATCCGCGAGACGCCGGGCTCGTGCATGGTGACGCCAATCAGCTGCTGGGCCAGTTCCATCGTCGTCTTGTTGTGCGTGATGAAGATGAACTGCACGCGCTCCGACATCTCCTTCACGATGTCGCAGAAGCGGCCGACATTGTGCTCGTCGAGCGGCGCATCCACTTCGTCGAGCAGGCAGAACGGCGCCGGATTCAGATCGAAGATCGAGAAGACGAGCGCGACGGCGGTCAGCGCTTTCTCGCCGCCCGACAGCTGCGAAATGGTGCTGTTGCGCTTGCCCGGCGGCCGAGCCATGACCGCGACACCCGCGGTCAGGATGTCGTCGCCGACGATCTCCAGGTAGGCATGGCCGCCCCCGAAGAGCCGCGGGAACTTCTCCTTCAGGCCGGTGTTGATGCGGTTGAAGGTGTCCTCGAAACGGGTGCGCGTTTCCTTGTCGATCTTGCGCATGGCCTCTTCGAGCGTCTCGAGCGCGTCGGTGAGGTCCTTCCACTGCGCATCGAGGTAGGTCTTGCGCTCGGTCTGTTCCTTGAGCTCGTCGATGGCGGCGAGGTTCACCTGGCCCAGGCGGCCAAGATCACCGGTGACCGCCGCGAGACGATCTTCCCAGCGCGGCACATCGGCCTCTTCAGACAGCGCCTCGATGACTTCCTCGAGGTCGAAGCGCGTGGCCGCGAACTGCTCGGCCAGCGACTCGCGGCGCACTCGTGATTCCTGAGCGGCAAGGCGCGCGCCTTCCATCGCATCGCGCCCGGCGTTGACACGCTGTTCGGCCTGCAGCCGGCGCTCGTCCAGTTGGCGCAGTTCCGCGTCGGCGGAATCCAGATCGCGGCGGGCCGCCGACAGCTCGGCCTCGATCTCGATACGGCGTGCGAGCGCTTCGTTCAGATGCTGCTCAAGCTCGATGATCGGGTCGTCGCTGCCCCGCAGTTCATCCTCGAGCTGCGTCTGGCGCTCGGCGATCTGCGTGCGCTGCTCGTGCATGCGGGACAACGCACTGCCCATGGACGCTTCGGTCGAGCGGCGGCCTTCCAGCTGGATCAGCAGTTCGCGCACGCGGGCCTGGGCAGCCTGCGCGTGCTGGCGCGCCTCATGCGTGGCCGCGCGACGTTCTTCGCGCTCGGCTTCGAGGTCATGGCGGCGCGCATCGAGCACTTCAAGCTCGGATGCTGCCCCTTCAAAGGCCGTGCGTGCACGCGTCAGGGCCTGCTGTGCCTTGTCCTGTTCCGCAGCCACTTCGGAGGATTCGCGCGCGATGCGCTCACGACGCTGCGCTGCCTGCTGCGCGCGGGCACGCGCACCCTCGAGCACACTGCGCGCTTCGGAATGCGAGCGGTGCGCGGACTGGATACCCGACTGGATCTGGTCGCGCTGGCGCTCGGTCTCCACGACCTGCGCACGCAGGGAGGTCAGCTGACCTTCAGCATCGCGCGCGGCCTGTTCGCGTTGTTCGACGGCCTGCCGCAAGGACTTGATGCGGTGTTCACGCTCGATGACGCCGGCATGCACGTCTGCGCCACGCGCCACGCGCAACCAGTCGCGGCCAATCCATTCACCGTTGCGTGTGACGAAGGATTCGCCATCACCGAGCGAAGCGCGCAGTGACAGGGCTTCACCCAGGGACTCCGCCATGCGGATGCCTGCCAGGCGCCGCACGATGGCGGCCGGCCCCTGAACCTGCACAGCGAGCGCATCGCCGCTGGCGTTCGTCTCGGCGCGACCCGGCTCCACGAACATGAGCTGTCCGTTGTCGAGCGAGCCCAGGCTCTGCGCGAGCGCATCGAGCCCGTCCACGCAGACGGCTTCCAGGTGGTCGCCCAGCACGGCTTCGACGCCGCGCTCCCAACCGCCTTCCACGCTGAGCTGTTCCGCGACACGCGGCCGCGCCGCCAGACCGGCCGAAGCGAGCCACTTGCCCGATTCCCGGTCGCGATCGCCCAGCGCAACCTTCTGCAGTGCCTCGAGCGACATGAGTTCCGCGCGCGATTTCTCCCGGTCATTGCGCGCCGATTCGAGCCGCGATTCGCTCGCATGCTGCGCGGCACGCAGGTCCTGCAGCTGCTCGAGCACGCCCTGCAGCGATTCGGACAATTCTTCACTCGTCGCACGCGTCAGCGACTCGCGGTCTTCCAGATCGCCCAATGCGGCACTGGCCTCGGCGGCAAGCAGCTGTTCGTGCTCGACGGACAGGCGATCGGCCTGCACGCCGAGCCGACGCAACTGGTCTTCCAGCTGCTCGATGCGCGCCCGCTCGACCTGCATGGTCTGGTTGGTGCCGCCGAGCTTGCGGTTGAATTCTTCCCACTGTTGCTGCCAGACCTGCAGCGCCTCTTCGAGCTCGCGCAGCGCTTCGACCCGCGCTTCCTCGGTGGCCTGCGCCTGCTCGGCACCCGGCTCGAGTTCGTCGATCTCGGCCAGCAGGCGTTCGCGCTGGGCTTCATCGCGCTCGATCTGCACGGCCAGCTCGGACAGCATGCCGCTGGCACGGGACAGCTCCGCGCGACGGCGATCACGCAGCTCACGGGCGTGCGACAGCGTCTGTTCCGTACGGGCGACGTCTGCGCCCTGCTCGTAATAGCGCGCCTGCACGGCAGTGACGCGTTCCTGCTCGACGACATGGAATTCGCGCTGTTTCTCGACACCGGCTTCGGCCGATCGCTGGTCCGCCAGGGCCTGTTGCAGCACCAGGTCGGCCTCGCGGACGGCGCGGTCGTTCACGGCAGCGCCGGTATCGATCTCACGCAGGCGCAGGGCCAGCAATTCAGCGGCCAGCCGACGCTCTTCGTTCTTGAGGTCCTGGTACTTGCGCGCCACGGTCGCCTGGCGCTGCAGGTGGCGGATCTGCTTCTCGATCTCGTCCCGCAGGTCCTGCAGTCGCTCGAGGTTCTCGCGCGTGTCACTGACGCGCGACTCCGTTTCCTTGCGGCGTTCCTTGTAACGGGAAATGCCGGCGGCCTCTTCGACGAAGGACCGCATGTCCTCGCTGCGCGCCTCGATGACGCGCGAGATCATGCCCTGCTCGATGATCGCGTAGCTGCGCGCCCCCAGGCCGGTGCCCAGGAACAACGTCGTGATGTCCTTGCGCCGGCAGCGGGCACCGTTGATGAAATAGCTGGAGGCGCCGTCGCGCGACACGACGCGCTTGAGGGAGATCTCCGCGTAGCTCGCGTAGGCGCCGGAGATCTTGCCGTCGCTGTTGTCGAAGATCAGCTCGACGGAGGCGTTGCCCACCGGCTTGCGCGCGCTGGAGCCATTGAAGATGACGTCCGTCATCGAGTCACCGCGCAGGTGGCGGGCGGACAGTTCACCCATTACCCAGCGCACGGCATCGATGACATTGGACTTGCCACAGCCGTTGGGGCCCACGACGCCCGTCAGGTTGGACGGGAACAGCACGGTGGTCGGGTCGACGAACGACTTGAATCCGGCCAGCTTGACCTTGGTCAGACGCATCGGGGTGACAACTTTCCGGGAGGACGAGGGAACGCCGGTTAGTGTAAATTAACTGGCCAAACTTATGACTACCAAACCTTCCACTGATCTCGAGACCTTCCCGAACCCGGCTCCGGAGCGTGACTACACGATCCGGATGACGCTTCCGGAATTCACCTGCCTCTGCCCGAAGACCGGCCAGCCGGATTTCGCGACGCTGAAGCTCGAATACGTGCCTGACCAGCGCTGTGTCGAGCTGAAATCGCTGAAGCTCTATATTTGGGCCTTTCGCGATCGCGGCGCCTTCCACGAGGCAATCACCAACGAAATGCTCGCGCACCTGGTGTCGGTGACGTCGCCACGGTTCATGCGCCTGACAGCCGAATTCAATGTGCGCGGCGGCGTTTACACGACCATCGTGGCCCAGCATCAGGCGGTCGGCTGGGTACCTCCCTCCGAGGTCGTGCTGCCCTGAAGGCCGCGGCGCTGTACAGCGCCGCACCCCCCGGTATAATCCCGCGTCCTGTCAGGGTTGGGGTTCCTTAAGGAGCGCGTGATGCCGGCGAGGAAGACCGTGGCCAAGAGCGCCAAGGGCAAGAAATCCGCTGCAGTAAAGCCTGCGGCGAAAAAGCCTGTGGCCGCTGCCAAGAAGCCTGCTGCGAAGCCCGCTGCGAAACCGGCCGCCAAGAAACCCGCCGCCAAGAAACCCGCCCCTGTCGCCAAGCGCGCCGCGCCGGCAAAAGCCAAGGTCGTCGCCAAGCCCGCTGCGAAACCCGCAGCGCGCCCCGTTGTAAAAGTCCAGGACAAGAAGCCCGCAGTGACCGAATCGCCCAAGCCGTCGAAGTCTAAGAAATCCGCTACCGAAGCCCCCGCCGCCCGTCCCGCGACGATGGTGGCTGACGAGGCTGCCTCGCGTGACGGCAGCCTGCTGGCCGGCCCCCGCAACGTACAGCCCTATGTCACCAAGCATGGTGAGCAGTACATGAATCGGGAGCAGCTGGACCACTTCCGGCAGATCCTGTCGAGCTGGAAGCGCGACCTGATGGTCGAGGTCGACCGCACCGTCTCGCACATGAAGGACGAGGCCGCCAACTTTCCGGATCCGAACGACCGTGCGACGCAGGAAGAGGAATTCAGCCTCGAGCTTCGCACCCGCGACCGCGAACGCAAGCTGATCCGCAAGATCGAGGAAGCCCTCGAGCGCATCGAGGACGGCAGCTATGGCTATTGCCTCGAGACCGGCGAGCCCATCGGCGTCAAGCGCCTCGAGGCCCGCCCCGTCGCGACGCTGAGCCTCGAAGCCCAGGAGCGCCGTGAGCGCCGTGAGCGTCAGTACGGCGACCGCGACGACCGCTACCGCTGACGCTTTCCGCGGTTTCCGCTGACACGCGCCGCGCGTACCGCGGCCGTTTCGCCCCCTCCCCCAGTGGCGCCCTGCATCTGGGCTCGCTCGCTGCCGCACTCGGCAGTTGGCTGGACGCCCGCCGCCACGGCGGCACCTGGCTGATCCGCATCGAAGACCTGGACACGCCCCGCGTGATGCCCGGCGCAGCGGACGACATCCTCCACACCCTGTCGGTCTGCGGCCTGGAATCCGACGAACAGCCGCTGCTGTACCAGTCACAGCGTACCGAGGCCTACGAGGCGGCCTTCGAGCAGATTCGCTCCCAGAACCTCGTATACCCCTGCAGTTGCAGCCGCCGCGACACGGCCGCGGGGCCTTATGCAGGAACCTGTCGCCAGGGTTCGCACGGCCCCGCCCCCTGGGCCTGGCGAATGCGGATGCCCGACGCAGGGACCTGCTGCTTCACCGACGGCTTCCTCGGACCGCAGGCGTTTGCCTGGGCGTCCCTGGGCGATCCGGTGGTCAGGCGCCGTGACGAACTGCATGCCTACCAGTTGGCGGTCGTGGTCGACGACATGGCTCAGGGCATCACCGACATCGTGCGCGGCGCCGACCTGCTGGACGCCACGGCCTGGCAGCTGGAGATCCGCCACCGATTGGGCGGCGCTGCGGTCCGCCACGCCCATCTGCCCCTGGTCCTGGGGCCGGATGGGCGGAAGCTGTCCAAGTCAGCCAGCGCAGAGGCCATTTCACGTTCGCCACCGGGGGCCGCCCTGCAGGCCGCGCTGGTCGCCCTGCACCAGTCGCCCCCGGAAGCCCTTCACACCCTGCCGATTCCGCGCATCCTGGACTGGGCCCTGGAAAACTTCGGCAAGCGCTGATCGCAAATAAGTCCGATTTGGGGTTTAATCTTGCGAAGCACCATCGCCATCAAGCCGGTGCAGCACAGGAGAGCCTCCATGAGCGACCCTCGCGTCATCAAGAAATATCCCAACCGCCGCCTCTACGACACGGTGGAAAGCCGGTACATCACGCTGGCAGACATTCGCCGCCTGGTCATCGAGCGCATCGAATTCCTGGTCATCGACAAGAAGTCGCAGCAGGACATCACCCGGTCGATCCTGTTGCAGGTCATCGCCGAACAGGAACAACGCGCCGAGCCGCTGCTGAGCCGTGACTTCCTGGCGCAGGTGATCCGCTGTTATGGCGGCGCCGGTCAGGCCACCGTCACCGGCCACCTGGAACAGGCGATCGTCGAAGCCGCCGAGAAGCAGCGGGTCCTCAAGGAACAGCAGCGAGCAAGCGGCGCGGAACCAAGCGTCGCGGCCTGAAACGAACGAGGCCCCGGCACATTGCGGTGACGAGGCCTCTCGGCGCCGGGCATCAAACCGGCGCGGGATCGACGATCGCCGTCAGGCGACGTCGACGCTGCGCATCGACAGGCGCACGCGGCCCTGGCGATCGACTTCCAGCACCTTCACGCGCACGACATCGCCTTCCTTGAGCTTGTCGGCCACGCGCTCGACGCGCTCGTCGGAGATCTGCGAGATGTGCACCAGGCCATCACGTCCCGGCAGGATCGTCACGAAGGCGCCGAAGTCCATCAGGCGCGCCACGCGGCCTTCATAGACACGACCCACTTCGACGTCCGCGGTGATCAGCTCGATGCGACGCTGGGCTTCACGGCCCGCGGTGCCGTTGACCGAGGCGATCTTGACCGTGCCATCGTTCTCGATGTCGATCGTCGTACCGGTCTCTTCGGTGATCTGGCGGATGACCGCACCACCCTTGCCGATGACGTCGCGGATCTTCTCCGGGTCGATCTTCAGCGTGATGATCGACGGCGCCCACTCGGACATGTTCGAGCGCGGCGTGGTGATGATCTTGTTCATCTCGCCGAGGATGTGCTGACGGCCTTCCAGGGCCTGCGACAGCGCGATCTTCATGATCTCGGGCGTGATGCCCTCGACCTTGATGTCCATCTGCAGCGCGGTGACGCCCGAAGCCGTGCCCGCCACCTTGAAGTCCATGTCGCCGAGGTGATCCTCGTCGCCCAGGATGTCGGTGATGACCTTGAAGCGCTCGCCCTCGAGCACCAGGCCCATCGCCACGCCGGCCACCGGAGCCTTGATCGGCACGCCCGCATCCATCAGCGCGAGGCTGGTACCGCAGACCGACGCCATCGAGCTCGAGCCGTTCGACTCGAGGATTTCCGACACGACTCGGATGACGTACGGAAAGCCTTCCATCTGCGGCAGCACGGCGGCGATGCCGCGGCGGGCCAGGTTGCCGTGGCCGATCTCGCGGCGCTTCGGCGAACCCATCATGCCGGTCTCGCCGACCGAGAACGGGGGGAAGTTGTAATGGAGCATGAACGGCTCGCGACGCTCGCCTTCCAGCGCATCGATGATCTGCGCGTCGCGGGTGGTGCCCAGCGTCGTCGTGACCAGCGCCTGCGTCTCGCCGCGGGTGAACAGCGCCGAACCGTGCGTACGGGGCAGCACGCCGACCTTGATGGTGATCGGGCGGACCGTCTTGTAGTCACGGCCGTCGATGCGCGGGTCGCCGGCGAGGATGCGCTCGCGGACGATCTGGCTCTCGAGCTTGTGGATCTCGGTGCCAACCTGCTCGTTCGTCCAGGAAGGCTTCTCGTCGACGACGGGGACCGCGGCGAGCGTGGCCGCCTTGATCTCGCCGACGCGCGTATAGCGCTCCTGCTTGACGGTGATGCGGTAGGCCTCGGCCAGCTTGTCGAAGGCCTGCGCCTTGACGAAGGCGACCAGGTCCGCGTCGACGGACGGCGCCGTCCAGTTCCAGCGCGGCTTGCCGGCCTGCTTGACCAGCTCGTTGATCGCGTTGATAGCGACCTGCATCTGCTCATGGCCGAAGACCACGGCGCCCAGCATGACGTCCTCGGAGAGGCTGTCGGCCTGCGACTCGACCATCAGCACGGCATCCTTCGTGCCGGCGACGACGAGCTCGAGCTGCGAGGTCTTGAGGGCTTCGCGGTTCGGGTTCAGCAGGTACTGGCCGTCCTTGTAGCCGACGCGCGCAGCGGCGATCGGACCGGCGAAGGGCACGCCCGACAGCGCGAGCGCCGCCGAGGCGCCGAGCATCGACGGGATGTCAGCCGGGATTTCAGGGTCCAGCGACACGACCGTCGCGACGACCTGCACTTCGTTGAAGAAGCCATCCGGGAAGAGCGGGCGGATCGGGCGGTCGATGAGGCGGGACGTCAGCGTCTCCGTCTCGCTCGGACGACCTTCGCGGCGGAAGAAACCACCCGGGATGCGGCCCGCGGCGTAGGTCTTTTCCTGGTAGTTGACGGTCAGCGGGAAGAAGTCCTTGCCCGGCTGCGCCGCCTTGCGGGCGACGGCCGTGACGAGCACGACGGTGTGGCCCACGGAGACGACGACGGCGCCGTCGGCCTGGCGGGCCATTTCACCCGTTTCGATGTGGACGGTGTGGGGACCAAATGCGAAAGATTGTTTTGCAACGCTCACGATTACGTGACCTCGGCGAATAAGGCGGCGGTGGGAAACCCGACCTGGAAAAGCAATCGGGCCGCGCGGTTCATTGAAACGGCGCGGCCCGGAGAGACTTGCGTCAGCGGCGGAGACCCAGCCGCTCGACCACTTCCTGGTATTTCTGCGGCTGCGTGGACTTCAGGTAGTCGAGCAGCTTGCGACGCTGGTTGACCAGCTTCACCAGTCCGCGACGGGACGAGTGGTCGCCCTTGTGGGCCTGGAAGTGGCCACCGAGGCCGCTGATACGCTCCGACAGGAGCGCGATCTGCACTTCCGGCGAACCCGTGTCGGTCGGATCGCGGCGGAACTGTGCAACGATTCCGCTCTTCTTTTCAGTCGATAACGCCATGTTAGGTATATGCCCTTGTTTGAAGCGCGGCATTCTAGCCGCATGAACCCCGTCGCTCAAGTCGTCCGTGGGCCCAAATCGTTGAAAAGACGGCGTGGTTGAAGGCCCCCATCGGTCAAGACCTCGCCGATACCCATAAATCCAATGCCCTCAGCATAGACCCGGCAGCGACCGGGCAGTGCTCCTTCTCCCGCATGAACCTGCTGCCCGTGCTGCAGTCGCGTTGCCGCGAAAGGCTGCAGGTGGACGGCAGGCAACTGGGGCAAGGCCGTGTCTGCCGGCAGCAGCGCGATCGCCCGTGGGTCAGCCAGAACCTGCTCCAGCGTGAGCAGTGGCAGACCCTGGAAGGGCTCGGCCCACTCGCGCCGCAGCGACGACAGGTGCGCACAGGAGCCCACATGGCGGGCGATGTCCTCCGCCAACACGCGGACGTAGGTGCCCTTGGAGCATTCGACCCGCCAGTGACTGTCCACGCCCTCGACGCCGAGCAGGTCAAGACGATGGAGGGTGACCTGTCGCGGCTCGCGTTCAATCTCCAGCCCCATGCGGGCCAGCTTGTAGAGGGGCTGGCCGTCGCGCTTGAGCGCCGAGTACATCGGCGGCACTTGCTGCTGCGGGCCCCGGAAGGCTTCAGCCGCCGCCGCGAGCCGGGCAGGCAGATCCTCGGGAACAGGGAGGGTTTCCACGACCTCGCCTTCCAGGTCTCCGGTGGACGTCCGTACGCCCATCCGGGCCGTGAAGACGTAGCACTTGCGACCGTCAAGCAGGTCACCGGCGACCTTGGTCGCCTCCCCCAGACAGATGGGCAGCATGCCGGTCGCCAGGGGATCGAGATTGCCGGTGTGTCCGGCCTTGATGCGCCCGAAGGCGTAACGGACCCGCTGCAGTGCGCCGTTGGACGACAGCCCATGAGGCTTGTCCAGCAGCAGGATGCCAGAGGTCATGAATCGCGCTTGACGGCGTCCGAGATGAGGGCCGTCAGACGAGCGGCCTTGTCGAAGGTCTCGTCGATCTCGAAACTCAAGCGAGGGGCGTGACGCAAGCCGACACGTCGACCGACCTCGCCTCGCAGGAAGCCCGCCGCCTTGGTCAGGCCTTCGAGGAATTCAGGGCCCGCCTCGCTGCCCCCGAAGGGCAGCACGAAGACCTTGGCCTCGCTCAGGTCCTGGGCGGCCTGGACGGCCGTGACCGTGACCAGGCCGATGCGCGGGTCCTTCACCTCGCGGCGGATGAGTTCCGCGATCGTGCGGAGCATCTCCGCCTCGATGCGCTGGTGCCGCTGGCTCGGTCCGGAACGTGCCATGCAGCCCCTTAGATCGTGCGCGCGACTTCAACGCGCGAGAAGCACTCGATCTGGTCGCCGACGCGGACATCCTGGTAGTTCTTCACGCCGATACCGCACTCGGTGCCGGCGCGCACTTCATTCACCTCGTCCTTGAAGCGACGCAGTGATTCCAGGGCACCCTCGAAGATCACCACGTTCTCGCGCAACACGCGGATCGGGTTGTTGCGCTTGACCGTGCCTTCCATGACCAGGCAGCCGGCGACGACGCCGAACTTGCTCGAGCGGAACGCTTCGCGAACCTGCGCGATGCCGACGATCGTTTCCTTGATCTCCGGCGCGAGCATGCCGCTCATCACGGCCTTGATGTCGTCGATGGCTTCGTAGATGACGCTGTAATAGCGCACGTCGAGGCCATGTTCCTTGATCAGGTCGCGGGCACCGGCATCCGCACGGACATTGAAGCCGATGATGCGGGCCTTCGAGGCCGCAGCCAGTTGCGCATCCGACGCGGTGATGCCACCCACGTTCGCCGACAGCACCTTGACCGACACTTCCGAGGTCGAGAGTTTGTTGAGCGCATCGCGCAGCGCTTCGGCGCTGCCCTGCACGTCGGTCTTGATGAGGACCGGAATGACGCCGGCCTTCGCCTCTTCCATCTGCGTGAAGACGTCTTCCAGCTTGGCACTGGCGCGCGACTGACGCACGTCACGGAGCCGGCCCTGACGATGCAGCGCCACTTCGCGTGCCTTGCGGTCGCTCTCGACGACGAGCAGCTCGTCGCCGGCGTTCGGCGCGGCTGCGAGGCCGAGCACCACCACCGGCATGGACGGCAGCGCTTCCTCGACGGCCTTGCCGGTCTCGTCGAACATCGCACGGACGCGGCCGAACTGCTGGCCGGCGAGGATCGGGTCGCCGAGCTTGAGCGTGCCGCGCTTGACCAGGACCGTGGCGACGGCGCCGCGGCCCTTCTCGATGCTGGACTCGACGACGATGCCGGAGGCCATGCCTTCGCGCGGCGCCCGGAGCTCCAGGACTTCGGCCTGCAGCAGGATCGCATCG
>CANGMU010000038.1 GCA_947454665.1 Pseudomonadota bacterium
ACCTGTGCGGTGCTTGGCGTGCCCGCCAGTTGGCCGTTCGAGATGCTGAAGGCAGCCCAGACGGGCTTGTTCCTGATAGAGAAGCTTCGTGTCGTCCTGCCGCCGCTCGCCGTTGGCGTGAAGCTGTAGGCCGTGCCCGCGACGTCGGTCGTGGCAGGCGTACCCGAGATCTTCACGGAGCTGTAGTAACTGCGGGTGCCTGCCGTCGCCGGCTGGATCGCCACGCAGCTGAAAGCCAGCGTTGCCAGGAACGTCGTGAGGCCGAGGCCGTTCTTGATGGTGCCGAGTCCGCTCATGTCCTGCTCCTCGCTGTTGAGTTGCAAGGCAACCGGCGGGAGGGACCCAGGGAAACAGGCACGGGTTGACGATCGCGCGCCCGTTACAGTGTCTGGCGCTCTACCGGCAACCCCGCTGTCGTAGGCCCTGGTAGGAGCCCTTAGACCGGAAGCTTTGCGTCCCCGCCTTTCGACGGGTTTGCCCTTGTTGTCGGGTCGAATATCGACCCAAGAATCAAGCCTGGGCCAATGAAGCGATTCGTGTAATCGGAGAATTCCTGTCGGGAAATTCCTGATCGCTGGTGCGGTCAGTGCCGCTGCTTGAAGTCTTCCGGCACGAGCGCGTGACGGGAAAGCAGCTTGTAGAAATCAGTCCGGTTCCGTTTGGCGAGTCGTGCCGCCTGGCTCACGTTGCCACCGGTGACCTGCAACAGTTGCGTGAGATAGCCGCGTGCAAAATCATCCCTGGCCTCGTCGAAGGTCGGCATGAGCGTGGCCGAACCGCCCAGCGTCTGTCGCAACAGTTCAATCGGAACCACTGGCGTCTGGGCCAGCGCGATGGTCTGTCGCACGACGCCCTGGAGTTGCCTGATGTTGCCGGGCCACTCGGCCGCTGCCAGCAATTCCAGTCCTTCGGGGGAGAGCGTGCGGCGGATGCCTGTTTCATCGGCGATCCTGGACAGCACGTCCGCGACGAGCAGGGGGATATCCTCGCGACGGCGGGAGAGCGGCGGCAGTTCGATCTGCGTGGCGGCCAACAGGTAGAACAGTTCGCCCCGGAACTGGCCGGCATCGACCCGCTGTCGCACATCCGCCTGCGAAGCCGAGATGATGCGGACGTCCACCGGGATGGCTTCAACGGATCCGAGCGGGCGCACGGCGCGCTCCTGCAAGGTCCTCAGCAACTTGAGTTGCAGACGAGCCGGCAATTCGTCGATGTCGTCCAGCAGCACGGTGCCGCCGTTGGCCATCCGGAACAAACCGTCGTGCGACATCGTTGCGCCCGGCAATGCGCCGGCCAGATGGCCGAAGAGTTCACTGTCCAGTTCATCGTCGGAAGCCGTGCCACAACTGATCGACAGGAACGGTTGCAGTTGGCGCGGCCCGGCAAGGTGGACGGCCCTGGCCAGCAACTCCTTGCCCGTGCCTTCCTCGCCGATCAAAAGCAGGCCCTGGTCCGAGGCAGCAGTCCGGTGCGCCTGGGCGAGCTTTTCTTCCAGCAAGGGACTGCGCGTCACGAACCCCGCGCGCCATTCGGCGCCGTCGTCCTGGAAGCCTGACACCTTCAGCGCGCGCTGGATCTGCTCGAGCAGTTCCTGCTTGTCGACCGGCTTGGTGAGGAATCCGAAGGCACCCATCTGTGTCGCCTGCACGGCGTCGGGGATCGTGCCATGGGCGGTGAGCAGGATGACCTTGAGGCCCGGCCACCGACGTTGCAGGTCCTTGAGCAGCGCGATGCCGTCCATCGGTTCCATGCGCAGGTCGCTGATCACCAGGTCCGGGCGGAATCGCGTCGCAGCGGCCAATGCCTGCGCGCCGCCGGAAGCCGGTTCCACATCGTGGCCTTCGGCACGCAAGCGGATGGTCAGCAGCCGGAGCAGGCCCGGGTCGTCATCGACGACCAGGATCTTCGCGCGTCGCGTGGTGGCGGATTTCATGGTCGACGGTTCTCCGGATTCGATCTGCCCAGCGCGGCGGCTTTCTCGAGTGCTGCCACGGCCCGCAATTTCGCCTGTGCCTCGGCCAGCGCCTTGCGCAGGCGGACGGTTTCTTCAAGTTCGGCCTGCAATCTGCGGTTGGCGCTTGCTCTGGAACTTGCGGTCGCGTCACGCAGGGCACGCACCTCGTCCGCCAGTCGGCGGTTGTCCTGTTCGAGCTTGAGGCGCAGTTCGATTTCCGCGCTGGCGGCTTCGGCCAGAGCCCGTTCGAGCGGATCGAGGCCGCCGGGCGCCGACAAGGCCAGCTGGAGCAGGGCGCGTGCTTCCGTACTGTCCTGGCCGGCATGTCCTGGCCGGCCGAGCACCATCGCATAGTCCAGTGCTGTCGCGGGCGAGGGGGCCCCGTGGAAGAGCGCTCTACGCTCGGCCAGGAGCGCGGCCCGGTCGTCGGCATCGTCGCGGGCCAAGCGCGACAGGTCTGTCAGGCGCTGCATCAGAACTGCGTTCACGGTGCGATGCGCCGCACGATCGTCGCGCCTGCGCAGGTCTGCGCCGAGGTCCGAACAGGCGGACACGCAGAGCGTGAGTGCCATGGCGCAGGACGCCAACGTGGCGCGCCTGCGACGTGAGACTTGATCAGTGCTGCGTTTCATCGTGGCACAGCGGCAACCGGATCCTGAAGTGTGCACCCGGGGATTCTCCGTCGACGATCTCGATGCTTCCCCCGTGCGCGGTCACGAATTCAAGCACGACGGAAAGACCGATGCCTGTGCCGCGGACATGCCCTTGCGGCGCGCTGCCCGTGTAGAAGGCATCAAAGACATGGCCGCGTTCTTCCGGCGTAATGCCCGGCCCGGAGTCGCTGATGTCGAGGATGAGCTTGCCCTGTTCGGCGCGTGCTGCGATCCGGATCAAGCCGTTGGCAGGTGAATACTTCACTGCATTCGAGAGCAGGTTTTCCAGGATCAGTCGCAGCTTGTCCCGGTCGCCACTGATTTCGACGTCTTCGAGCTGGATGTCGAGGCTGACCCTGCGACCCAGCAAGGAGAGCTGCTGGGTCTTGATTACTTGCAGGACCAGTTGGCGAATGCGGAAGTTCGACAGTTCCAGACCCGACTGGCTGCTTTGCCAGGCGCTGTAACTGAGCAGGTTCTCGATGAGACGCTGCAGGCTCAGGCTGTTCTCGCGGAGGATGCCCGTGACTTCATGCTGTTCGAGTGTCAGTCTGCCGACCGTCCCATCCATGAGCAGTTCCGTGCCTTCGCGAATGTTCGCCAGTGGCGTCTTCAGTTCGTGCGACATGTGGCGCAGGAAGCGGTTGCGTTCTTCCGAGACGTCGATCAGTCGGCGCCTGAGCCACTCGAGCTGATGTCCGAGGCGGGCGAGATCGACCGGGCCGTCGATGTGGATGGGTTCGAGGACAGTGCCGCGTCCGAGTTCATCGATTGCCCGGTCGATGCTGCGCAACGGCCGCCCCAGGCCAATCGAAAACGCGACGATCGCGATAGCGGTCAGCGGCAGCAGCAGGGCCAGTTCCCAGAAGAGCCATTGTTGCGCCCGGCGCGTTCCGGCACGCAGCGCCACGAGTTCGCTGTCGATCTGCCCGTTCGCGTGTCGAGCCAGATCCACCGCGAGGATTTCCAGACGACCGAAATCAGCAAGGACGAGGGCCAGTCCCCCGGTTTCCGGGCTGGCCAGCAGTCGTTCGGCGACGCTGGCCCTCAACGTGGAGAATCTCCAGGCGGTCGCCTGCGCGGCCGGCGTCCGCAGTTGCGATTGCAGGTCCTGCTCCAGTTGCTGGACGCGTGCGTCGTCGGTGCGATAGGCATCCAGAAGTTTGGGGTCGACCAGCACCTGGTAATAGCGGGCCCGGCGCCCGAGTGCCGTCGACTGGACGTAGAGTTCCTGCGCGAGGCGCGTTGCGCGGACCCCCTCGACCACCAGCCTGCCGCTCGATTCGGAAAGTTGCCGCAACTGCAGTACGGCAGTGACCAGGCCGGCGAGGATCGGGGCGGCGATGATGGCCAGCCCCAGCAGCAGCCGTCCGCGCAGCGAGCGGGGCCAGGGCAGTCGCATGGCTACCAGGGGTCGCGGGCGAGCTTTTCTTCCCAGCGCAGCGCGTGCGTGACGATCTGGTCGAGGTCATCCAGCCGCGGTGTCCAGCCCAGCACGCGGCGGATCTTCGAGGCGTCGGCAATCAGTTGTGGCGGATCGCCGGCGCGGCGCGGCTCCTCGCGGATCACCAGTGGACGGCCGCTCACGCGTTCCACCGCCCGCAGCACGTCGCGGACGCTGAAGCCATGGCCATAACCGCAGTTCATCACTTCCGAGGCACCTCCCGCCTGCAGGTAGTCCACGGCATCCAGGTGCGCCCGCGCCAGGTCGTCCACGTGGATGTAGTCGCGCAGCCCCGTGCCGTCCGGCGTGTCGTAATCGGTGCCGTAGATCGACACATGCGGGCGCTTGCCGATGCTGGCTTCGCAGGCGACTTTCGTCAGCAGCGTGGCCTTGCGCGTCGACTGGCCGATGCGACCCTGCGGGTCGGAGCCGGCCACGTTGAAATAGCGCAGGGCCACATAGCGCAGCGAGGTCGCGGCCGCCACGTCGCGCAGCATCCATTCGGACATCAGCTTCGACGTGCCGTAGGGATTGATCGGTGCCAGCCGGGAATCCTCTGCGGCGATGCCGCTTTCCGGCATGCCGTAGACGGCGGCCGTCGACGAGAAGACGAAATGCTTCACGCCGCCGCGTACGCAGCTTTCAAGCAGGTTGCGCGTCTGGCAGGTGTTGTTGCCGTAGTACTTGAGCGGGTCGCTGACCGATTCCGGCACGATGGTGTGCGCGGCGAAATGGACCACGGTGTCGATGCCGTGCTCGACGAGGATGCGTTCGACCAGCGGACCGTCGCCGACGTTGCCTTCGATGAAGGTCGCATCGCCGATGGCTTGCCGGAACCCCGTGTAGAGGTTGTCCAGGATCACGACCTTGTCGCCGCGTGAACGCAGTTGCAGGGCCGTATGGCTGCCGATGTATCCGGCTCCGCCGGTGACGAGGATCGTCTTGCTCATGCCCGTGTTCCACCTGATCCATGGGGATAATATCTACCCATGATAACGGCAAGCGTCGACCGGGCATCGTGAACCATCCGGCAGTCCACCCCTTCGATCGGCTCGATCCGGTCCTCGTCCTGGATGCCGTCGACGCGGCGGGGTTCCGCACCGACGGCCGCCTGTTCGCGCTCAACAGCTACGAAAACCGGGTGTACCGCGCCGGCGTGGAAGCGGACACGGCCGATACTGCCGCCGACGAGATCGTGCCGGACCAGTGCGTCGTGAAGTTCTATCGCCCGGACCGCTGGACCGATGCGCAGATCCGGGAGGAGCACGCCTTTGCACTGGAACTGGCCGCGGCCGATCTGCCGGTCGCCGCACCCTTGCGCCGCGATGGCGAAACGCTCTTCCACCGGCAGGGATTCCGCTTCGCGGTGTTCGAATGCAGGCGGGGCGGTTCGCCCGAACTCGATGCACCCGGTGCACGCGAACTGCTCGGTCGCACGCTGGGTCGCCTGCATGCCATCGGCGCGCGCCAGCCGTTCAGGCATCGCGAGCGGCTCGTGCAGGCGGACTGCGGGGAGCGGGCACGCAGTGCCGTCCTGTGCGCGGGCGTGCTGCCGACGGCGCTGGAGTCACGCTTTTGCGAGGTGACCGGGGACGTGGTCGAAGCCGTGCGCGATGCCTTTGATCGCGTGGGGCCGACGCGCAGCCTGCGGCTGCACGGCGATTGCCATCTCGGGAATCTGCTGTGGAACGCCCGCGGTCCGGTATTCGTCGATCTGGATGATTGCCTGCAGGGGCCTGCCGTGCAGGATCTGTGGATGCTCTGCGATGGTGACTGGGCGGGTCTGCTGGAGGGTTACCGGCAGTTCGCGAACTTTGATGACTCGGAACTGCTGCTCGTCGAGGCCCTGCGTGCCATGCGCATGCTCCACCACAGCGCCTGGCTCGCCGCACGCTGGGACGACCCGGCGTTTCCGCCCGCGTTTCCGGGATTCGGAACGCCCCGGTATTGGGAGGATCTGCTCAACGATCTCGTGACGCAGTGCGAAGCCGTCCGGGATCCCGCCTGCCGGCCTGCATGGTAGTGTTGAGCACATCAGATCGCGGCAGGTGGATGTGATGTCCCGGTTGAATCCGAATAGATCAATGCTGCTGGCCGCAGGTCTTTGCCTGCTCGCTGCCTGCGGGCAGTCGCCCGACGAGGCAAAGACGGGCGGGTCGGTCAGTGCCAGACCGGTGGCTGCACCCGCCTCGGACGGTGACTGGGTGATGGCCGTGCGCTCTTCCGGCGTCGAGCTGCCGGTCTTCCTGCGTTTCGAGTTGGCCCAGCGTCCCGGCGTGGGCACCGCCTTCCCGGTCCGATTGCGGCTCGAGTCGCCGGAGCCGGTCGAGGGGCTGTCCCTGCGTCTGGAACTGCCGGAGGGCCTTGCGGCCGTCGGGCCGCCACTCAGTCTGAAAAACCCGCGCCTCGCGGCGGGCGGGAAACTCGACCAGGCTCTGTCCCTGAAAGCGGGACGCGAGGGCATGTTCGAAGTCCGGATTAACCTCTCGCTTGCCGCGTCGCCCGGCAAGGAACAATCGGCCGTCTTCTCCATTCCCGTGATCGTTGGTGGACCATGAACACACTTCGCAGGCTTTCCTTCTCCCTCATGGCACTGGCCTTTGCCGGCGCCGTGTCCGCGCACCACTCCTTCGCCGTGTTCTTCGATGACGCGAAATCGCTGGTCACCGTCCGCGGCACCGTGACCGGATTCGAGTTCAAGAACCCGCATGGCCTGATCCGCATCACGGCACGCGATGCGAGCGGGGCCGAAGTGCCCTGGAAGGCGGAGACGAATTCCCCTTCCATCCTGGAGCGCCGGGGCTGGACGCGCACCAGCCTCAAGGCCGGTGACGAGATCGCGGTCGAAGGCTGGCTGGCCCGCGACGGATCGCGCTACCTGCGCATGCGCAAGGTCACCCGTGCCGATGGCACGCCGATCGGAGTGCCCTTCGACCAGGCAGAGCAGAAGTGAAGCGGCTGGCACTGGGCCTCGCGGCGCTGCTGGTCCTGACTGTGGGGCAGGCGGCCTCGCCGGCGCACCCGGATCTGTCCGGGTTCTGGAATCTCTCGCGCGGCAAGCCCGTGAAGGATCCGGCACTCGCAAAGCGCATCGCCCCCAACACGGCGGTGCTCGACGACGTCGGACCGATCGAATACGGCATCCTCGAATTCGGCGGGCTGAAGCTGAAGCCCGATGCCCTGGCGGCTGCGAAGGCCTGGGACATCAAGCAGGACATGACGGTGGCCAACGCCTGCCGCATTCCGTCGATCGTCTACGCGATGCAGGGTCCCTTCCCGATCGAGATCTTCCAGGGCACCGAGTTCACGGTGATCCGCCTGGAATATTTCGACATGACCCGCATCATTTTCACGGACGGTCGCAAGCACCTGCCGCCGGACGGGCCGCACACCAAGACGGGTGATTCAATCGGGCATTGGGAAGGCGACACGCTGGTTGTCGAGACGACCCACCTGAAGGAGTCGACGATCACCAATAACGGCCTGGACCACAGCCGCGACATCACGCTGATCGAACGCTTCCGCCTGTCACCGGACCGCAAGCAGCTGCTGTCGACGCAGGAATTCGAGGATCCGTCAGTGCTGGAGAACCGCGGGGCGCGGTTCATCACCTGGGATCGCACCGCAGGGGACCATGTCCACGCCTACGATTGCGACCCCAGCTTCGCGGAAAATTACGCGAACTGATCCGGCCGTTCAGCGCGGGCGCGTGGCGCCCGCGAGCACGAAGTCGAGCAGCCGCTCGATGAAGGCGCGTTCCAGCGTCATGTGGCTGACCAGCAGGCGCTGGAAGATCGGGCCCCACAGCGCATCCGCGAGCACGTCCAGTTCGACGTCCTTGCGGATCTCGCCCGCTTCGCGGGCCCGCTGCAGGGTGCGCATCGCCGACAGGCGACGCGGCTCCAGGAAGTCCTTGAACAGCAGCTTGCCCGTTTCCGAATCGGCCTGGCCGAGGGCCAGCAGTTCACGGATCAGCTGGCCGGGCCGCCCGCGGTAGATCTCCGCCGCCAGGTGGACCTGGCGACGCAGGTCAGCCAGCGCTGAGCCAGATTCCTTGATGGCGTCGAGCTTGGGCACCACGGCGACGAGGAAGGCTTCCACTGCCAGGGTGCCCTTGCTGCTCCACCAGCGGTAGATCGTGGCCTTTCCGGCACCGGCGCGGGCGGCAACGCCCTCGACCGTGAACTTGGCGTAACCACCCTCACGCAGGATCTGGTAGGCCGCCTTGAGGATCGCAGCCCGGGATTCATCCGAGCGCGGCCGCCCCGGCGCTCTGCCGGCTGCGGACTTTTTCTTCTTCGCCATGTTCAGGGATTCCAGTGTGCCAGGTACGCAGGGACGCGCGAGAGTGGGCTTCATGCCCGAATGCACGCCGCCATTCTAACCGCTGGATCCCGGGGACTCACGCGATGTGTGGCACAAAGTAGACAGTGGTCAGGGGGGGGAAGTTCGCTACACACCGCAGAAGATGTCATGCAGCGTCTTCATGATGCGCTGCGCGGGGCCGTCCGCGATCGAGTAGTAGATCGTCTGTGCTTCACGTCGGGTCTGCACGAGGTCGTCTGCGCGCAATACCGCCAGGTGCTGCGACAGCGCGGACTGGCTGAGATCCAGTTGGCTGTTCAGGGCAGTGACCGAGCGTTCGCCCTCGGCCAGGAGGCAGAGGATCAGCAGGCGCTTCTCGTTGGCGAGCGCCTTCAGCAGGCGCGTGGCGTCGTCCGCGTGCTGCTGCATGAGGGCGAGATCGATCCGCTCGCTGCCGGCTGCGGCGGGTGCCTGCATGGTCGGGGCGCTCATGTGCCGTGCGTCGTCAGGGCGATCCCGGCCTCGACGCAGGCCCGGACGCCACCCTGGATCGAAATCACATTGCCATAGCCCAGTTCCTGCAGCGCCACGGCAGACAGGGCGGCCCGTCCCCCGCTCAGGCAATAGACCACGAGAGGGCGGTTGCGATCGGCGAGGGCAGGGTCCGTGACGCCGCCGACGTGCGGGTTGGTCGATATCTCGAACTCCAGCATGCCGCGCGGGATGTTCACGGCGCCCGGCAGGTGGCCGGTCGCGAATTCAGCGGGCTCGCGCACGTCGATGAGTGTCGTCGCGGCGAGGCGGTCGCGCAGTTCCGCGGGTTTCACCTCCCGGATCGACTGGCGGGCGCGGGCGACGAGGTCTGCAGCAGTCAGTGACATTGGGACGCTCCTCCGATGGTGTTCGTCCGGTTCGCTTGCAAGGATATCAAAACAGTCTAATATTAGAAATAACTGATTAATGACCGGAGGCGATCATGACGCGCATAGCAGTAATGGGTGCCGGCCTTGGTGGGATGAGTGCGGCCTACGAGCTGCGGTCGACGCTCGAAAAGTCCGTCGAGATCACGTTGGTCGGTAATGGCCCGGATTTCGCGTTCACGCCGTCCAATCCCTGGCTGGCTGTCGGTTGGCGCCAGGCGGAAGACATCTCCCTGCCGGCCGGGCCTCCGCTGGCGGAGAAGGGGATCCATTTCATTCCCGCCCCGGTAACCCGGATCGATCCGGTCGCCCAGGTCCTGGAGCTCGCCAACGGGACGACCGTCGACTACGACTATCTGGTGGTCTGCACCGGACCGAAGCTCGCCTTCGAGGAGGTGCCTGGCCTGGGTCCCGACGCCGGTCATGCGCAGTCCATCTGCACGCTGCCTCATGCCCAGCACGCGTGGCGCGCCTACGAAGCCTTCCTGAAGGATCCCGGTCCCATCGTGGTCGGGGCCGTGCAGGGCGCGAGCTGTTTCGGTCCTGCCTACGAGTTCGCTTTCATCCTGGATGCGGACCTGCGCAAGCGGAAGCTGCGCGACCGCGTGCCGATGACCTTCGTGAGCAGCGAGCCTTACATCGGTCACCTGGGTCTGGGCGGCGTGGGCGATTCGAAGGGGCTCATGGAGTCGGAGTTCCGACAGCGGCACATCAATTGGATCATCAACGCAAAGGTCACGGATGTCGCACCGGGCAAGGCCACAGTCGTCGAGCACGATGCGAAAGGCGTGGCGACCGATACGCACACGCTGCCGTTCCACTATTCGATGTTCCTGCCTGCGTTCAAGGGCGTGGATGCCGTGGCCGCAGTGGAAGGGCTTTGCAACCCGCGTGGCTTCGTGCTGGTCGACAAGCACCAGCGCAGCACCCGCTATCGCAATATCTTCGCAGCTGGTGTCTGCGTCGCCATCGCGCCCACCGAGCCGACGGCGATTCCGACCGGCGTGCCGAAGACGGGCTTCATGATCGAATCGATGGTGACCACGCTCGTGCGCAATATCGACGCGGAGCTCCAGGGCAAGACCGCGGATTACGAGGGCACCTGGAACGCGATCTGCCTCGCCGACATGGGGGATACGGGTGCGGCATTTGTAGCCCTGCCGCAGATTCCGCCGCGCAACGTGACCTGGGCCAAGGTGGGCAAGTGGGCGCACCTGGCGAAGCTCCTCTTCGAGAAATACTTCCTCTACAAGATGCGCGCTGGCACGTCCGAGCCGGTGTACGAGAAATACATCCTGTCGGCGCTGGGCATCGAGCGCCTTAAGAACCATGCCGCCCACGGAGAACAGAAATGAATGTCGATCGCGCAGTGATGGCCTTTGCGGCCTTTGTGATTTTCGCCAGCCTGGCACTTGCGCACTGGGTTTCCCCCAATTGGTTGTGGCTCACGGCGTTCGTCGGCCTGAACCTGCTGCAGGCGAGTTTCACGGGCTTCTGTCCGGCGGCGGTCGTGTTCCGCAAGCTGGGGATCAAGGCGGGGTGCGCCTTTCCATGAGCGGCCTGCGTCGAGGTGTGACAGCCGTATCGGCCGGCGTGCTGGCTTGCCTGCTGGTGGCCTGTGGCAGCAAGCCGCCGACAGCGTCGCAAGCCGCCGTCACGCAATTCGCGACCTTCACGGTCGGCGCCGAAGGGACCGGCAGCAGTCCGGGCTGGGACGGCGTCGTGGAAGCCGTGCAGCAGGCGGTGATTTCCGCGCAGACCGGGGGTCGCGTGGCTCGCGTCGAGGTCGACGTGAACGACCGCGTGGCCGCGGGAGCCGTGCTCTTGAGGTTGACGGGTGTCGAACAGAAGTCGGGGCTTGAGGCCGCACAGGCGCAGTTGAAATCGGCCGAAGCCGTATTGTCCGAGGCTGAAAGCCGACATCGGCGTGCTGCGGATCTCGTCGGTCGTCAGTTGATGTCGAAGGCTGACTACGACATCGCGCGGGCGTCACGTGACAGCGCGCTGGCCGCTCGCGATGGGGCCAAGGCACTGGTGCAACAGGCCTCGCAGACCGTCGATTACACGGTCGTGCGGTCGCCCTATGCAGGAGTTGTCAGCGCGCGTCGCGTCGAACCCGGCGAAGCCGTCGTACCGGGCCAGCCACTGTTCGCGTTCTATGCGCCAGGTGCATTGCGCGTTGCCGTGCAGGTGCCGCAGTCCGTTGCCGCAGCCCTGCGCGTTGCCCCCCATGCGCTGCTGCAGTCCGCGACCGGAACCGTGATCGAGGGTGGCGCCGTAACGGTCTATCCCAGCGCGGATCCTCAGTCTCACAGCGTGACTGTTCGCGTTGCGCTGCCCACGAAGCAGCAGGCTGCGCCGGAGCCTGGTTCGACGGTGAAGGTCCGTTTCCCCGGTCTTGCCGAGGGGCCTGCCTTGCATCGCGTGCCGGCTGGCACCCTCGTGCAACGGGGCGAAGTCAGCGCGGTCTATGTCATGGTCGGAGATCGGCCTTCATTGCGCCAGATTCGGCTCGGTGCACGGCAAGGTGACACGGTGGATGTCATCGCGGGCCTGTCGGCTGGTGACAGCGTGGTGCGCGATCCGGTCGCGGCGCTGCAGTGGCTGACTCGCACTCATGCGGGACAGGTGGTCACCCATGAGTGACGCACCTGGCGAGGCCGCCTTGGGTTTGTCGGGCCGTATCGCGCGGACCTTCGTCTCGAATCCGCTGACGCCGATCCTGGCGATTGCTGCGTTGTTGCTGGGCGTCCTGGCAGTGTTCATCACGCCGCGCGAGGAAGAGCCGCAGATCGACGTGACGATGGCCAATGTCATCGTTCCCTTCGACGGTGCCTCGGCGCGCGAAGTCGAGCAGCTCGTGGCCTCGCCGCTGGAGCAGAAGCTGGGCGAGATCGAGGGCGTGAAGCACGTTTATTCGATCAGTCGTCCCGGCATCGCGATCGCGACGGTCGAGTTCGACGTCGGCGTGCCGCGGCAGCCGGCGCTGGTGCGCCTGTACAACCTCGTCTATTCAAACCAGGACTTCCTGCCGCCAGGATTGGGAGTGGGCCCGCCGGTCGTCAAGCCGAAGGGCATCGACGACGTGCCGGTGATGAGCCTGACGCTGTGGACGGATGATCCGCAGCGCGGCGCGGCCGATCTGGGCGCCGTCGCCCACAGCCTCGAAGCGGAATTGAAGCGCGTACCGGGTACGCGCGATGTCTACACGATCGGTGCGCCACAACAGGCTGTCGTCGTGACGCTGGATCCCGCGCGCCTTGCGAACTATTCGCTGACCGTGGCCGAGCTCGCGCGGACATTGCAGGCCGCCAACGTCGCGCTGCAGCCGGGCGAGCGAATCGGATCCGAGGGCACGGTGCCGGTGACGGCGGGGCGTTTCCTGGCCGGTCGCGATGACGTCGCCGATCTGGTGATCGGCATGAACAGCGGTCGCCCGGTTCGACTCTCCGATGTAGGCGATGTGCAGGCAGGCCCGGACCTGCCGACGGATTACGTGTGGCATGGGGCGCCCGCCGGTCGCAGCGGTCCTTCGGCGGGCCGTGCACCGGCAGTCACGATCGCAGTGGCCAAGAAACCGGGCAGCAATGCCGCCGATATCACGCAGACCATCACGCGTCGCATCGACGCGTTGCGCGGCCAACTCATTCCGGACGGCGTGCAGGTCACGGTCACGCGCGATTACGGCCAGACCGCCACGGACAAGGCGCAGAAGCTCATCCAGAAGCTCTTCTTCGCCACCGGTTCCGTCGTGCTGCTCGTGCTGGTTTCGCTGGGCTGGCGCGAGGCCATCGTGGTCGGCGTGGCCGTGGTGCTGACTCTCGCCGCGACGCTGTTCGCCTCCTGGGCCATGGGCTTCACACTGAACCGCGTGTCGCTCTTCGCGCTGATCTTCTCGATCGGCATCCTCGTGGACGACGCGATCGTGATGGTCGAGAACATCCACCGGCATCGCACGATCGGCGGCCGCAGCCTGCGCGAGGCGATTCCGCTCGCGATCGATGAAGTCGGCGGGCCGACGATCCTTGCGACCTTCACCGTCATCGCGGCCCTGCTGCCCATGGCCTTCGTGAGCGGCCTCATGGGGCCCTACATGCGGCCGATCCCGATCAACGCGTCCGTGGGGATGGTGCTGTCACTCGCCATCGCACTCATCGTCACCCCCTGGCTGTCGCTGAAGCTGCTGGCGCGGCATGCGGCGCCAGGCCATGGCAACGGACAGGGGGAGGGTGCTCCGGCGTTCCTGCAGCGCCTGTTCGCGCGCGTGATGACACCGTTCCTGCAGGGCGCCTCCGCACCCCGGCGTCGCAAGCTGCTCTTCGCCAGCATGGTGGCGATGGTCGTACTCGCCGCGGGACTTGCCGTCGTGCAGTGGGTGGTCATGAAGATGCTGCCCTTCGACAACAAGTCGGAACTGCAGCTTGTCGTCGACCTGCCGGAAGGGCGCACGCTCGAGGATACGAACGCCGTGCTGTCGCGGTTGGCCGACGTGGTCGAGCGCGTGCCGGAAGTGCAGGACTTCCAGGCTTATGCCGGGACTTCAGCGCCGATGAATTTCAACGGTCTCGTGCGCCAGTATTTCCTGCGCTCGATGGCCAATGGTGGCGACCTGCAGGTGAACCTGGTCGACAAGCATGCCCGCAAGCGCAAGAGCCATGAGATCGCTCGGGCCCTTCGGCCGGAGGTCGA
>CANGMU010000039.1 GCA_947454665.1 Pseudomonadota bacterium
GACCTCGAGCTGCCGAACCGCATCGTGATGGCCCCGCTGACCCGCACCCGCGCACCGAACCGTATACCGACGGCGCTGATGGCCGAGTACTACCGCCAGCGCGCAAGCAGCGGCCTCATCATCACGGAAGCCACGGTCGTGTCACCGCAGGCCGCGGGCTATGCGAACACGCCGGGCATCTGGTCGGCCGAACAGGTCGAGGCCTGGCGCGCCGTGACGCGCGCCGTGCATGAAGCGGGCGGGCGGATCGTGATGCAGCTGTGGCACGTGGGCCGCATCTCGCATCCCTCCCTGCTGGACGGCCGGCTGCCCTGGGCGCCGAGCGCCATCGCACCGAAAGGTCATGTATCGCTGATCCGCCCCGAGACGGCCTACGTCGTCCCGCATGCGATGACGCACGAGGACATCGCGGCAGTCGTCGCGCAGTTCGGCATGGCGGCGCGCAACGCCAAGGACGCCGGTTTCGATGGCGTGGAACTGCATGGCGCCAACGGTTACCTGCTCGACCAGTTCCTGCAGGACCACAGCAACCGGCGCACGGACGACTACGGCGGCGCCATCGCGAACCGCGCCCGCCTGATGCTGGAATGCACCGATGCCGCGATCGCGGCCTTCGGCGCCGGCCGGGTGGGCATGCACCTTTCGCCGCGCGGCGATGCCCATGACATGGGCGACAGCGACCGGCTGGCGACCTTCGGCCACGTGGTGGAAGCCCTGGACCGACGCGGCATCGCCTTCATCTGCACCCGTGAGCGCGCCGGTGATGACCGGATCGGCCCGCGACTTCGGCCGCGCTTCCACGGCGCATGGATCGCCAACGAGGGCTATGACCTGGCCAGCAGCAACGCCGCGATCGCAGCAGGCGAGGCGGACGCCGTGGCCTTCGGGAAACTGTACATCGCGAATCCGGACCTGGTCCGGCGTCTGCGCGAGGGCGCGGCCTTGAACGCTCCGGACTTCGGCACGTTCTATGGTGAAGGCGAAACGGGCTACACGGACTACCCGACGCTCTAAGCCCGCCCGCCGCACCATGCGGTTGCAACCTGCCCGTCATCGCCGCGACACAGCCGTTTCACGGCGACGGCGCAGCCTTGCGGCGTGCCAAAGGCCTCGACCTTCAGCCGCCGCCAGATGCTGGCCGCGACGGGAATGCTTGCCACACTGGGTTGGCGCGACCTGCTGCCGGCCGCAGAACCCGAGGATTTCCCCTTCCAGCATGGCGTCGCGAGCGGCGACCCACTGCCGGACCGCGTGATCCTGTGGACGCGCGTTACGCCCCAGCAAGCCACTGACGAACCGTCCGTACGCTGGTTCATCGCGCGTGACTCCCGCCTCACCCAGATCGTCGCCCGCGGTGAAGTCCGCGCCACCGCACTGCGTGACCACACGATCAAGATCGATGCCACGGGGCTGGAGCCCGGCACGACGTACTACTACGGTTTCGAGACGCGCGGCGCGCGCTCGGCCATGGGACGCACGAAAACGCTGCCCGCCGGCACGGTGCGCCACGCGCGCCTGGCCTTTGCGTCCTGCGCGAACCTGCCCGCCGGCTTCTTCAACGCCTATGCCTGCGTCGCCCAGCGCGAGGACATCGACGCCGTGCTGCACCTGGGGGACTACCTCTACGAATTCGGCAATGGCGTCTACGGCGATGGCCGCAGGATCGCCCGCATACCGAGCCCCAACCGCGAGATCGTCTCGCTGGCCGACTACCGGACCCGCCATGCGCAGTACAAACGCGATGCGGACCTGCAGGCCGCGCACCGCCAGCATCCTTTCGTGTGCATCTGGGACGATCACGAGATCGCGAACGACACCTGGCGCGATGGCGCGTCCAACCACGATCCGGAACAGGACGAAGGCGAGTGGTGGCTGCGCAGGCGCTCGGCGATCCGCGCCTATCTGGAATGGATGCCGATCCGCGAACGCGCTGCCCCGGAGGAAGATCGCATCTATCGTCGCCTGCCCTTCGGTGATCTCGCGGACCTCATGCTGCTGGATACACGGCTGCTCGACCCGGCCCGCAGCCTGCTGGGCGCCGAGCAGGAACAGTGGCTGGACGGCCAGCTGCGTCGCTCGCAGGCGCGTGGCGCACGCTGGCGCATCCTCAGCCAGCAGGTGATGCTCGCCCCGCTTTCCGCTGATGGCGGACGCAGCGTGCTGAACCTGGACCAGTGGGACGGCTATCCAGCGGCCCGGCAGCGGCTGTACCGCAACCTGCGCGACGCGAACATCGACAACCTGGTCGTGCTCCCCGGCGATGCCCATGCCTCGTTCGCGGCAGACCTGGATGCGACGACCGGTGTGGAATTCGTGACGCCGGCGATCTCCTCGCCAGGCATCGAAGACGAGTCAGAGGCCGTGCAACTCACGCAGCGGCTGCAACGCGGCTCGCCCCACCTGCAGTACATCGACCTGCACAGGCAGGGCTATGGCGTGCTCGACCTGACGCCCGACCGGGCGCTGGGCGAGATCTGGCACCTGGAAACGGTAGCGTCGTCCTCACGCACGCAATGGCTTGCTGCGGCCTTCGCCTGCGAAGCGGGCAGCCATCGGCTCCAGCGCAGCTGAACCGTCAGTCCTGCGGGACAGCCTTGAGGCCTTCTACCAGCATGGCCTCGACGGCTGCGAGGTCCGGCACGGCGGGTGTCTCATCGAGCAGGCGCACCTGGCAGAGCACCGGGGCCGGCAGTTCCGCGGCAGCCGGCACGGCCTGCAGCGCCTTGCGCGACACGCGGACCAACTGCGGATAACCCTGCGCCAGTATCGCGAAATAACCGCTCTCCACCTGCGGCGATACCGCATGCAGGATCACGATGCGGGCACGGCTCGAGGCCGGGAGGACCTTGTTGCCACAGCAGCCCTCGAAAGACACGAGCGGCACATAGCGGCCGTTCCAGTTCACGATGCCCAGGTACCACGGCGGCCCATCCGCCGGATCCGACGGTGTGACATAGCCGATGACCTCGGCAACGCAGCTGCGCGGGATCACCAGCCGCTGGTCCGCCAGCGGAACCAGCAGACAATAGAGCTCTTCGTCGCGTTCGCTCATGGCGTGACCGTCCTCAAGCGCCCAGGACCGGCACCGGCAGGCCCTGCGCCTGGAAGCGGCGCGTGACCAGCGGCTGGATCGCCTCGAGCAGCTGACCTTCCTGGTAGGGCTTGCCCAGATAGTCGTCCACGCCGAGCTCCATGGCGCGTGCGCGGTGCTTATCTCCCATGCGCGAGGTGATCATGATGATCGGCACGTCACGCGTGCGCGGATCGGACCGGACCTGCGTCGCCACTTCATAGCCATCCATGCGCGGCATCTCGATGTCGAGCAGGATGACGTCGGGGACCATGTCCTGCATCAGGGCCATCGCATCGATGCCATCACGCGCCAGCACGACGCGCAGGCCATTGCGTTCCAGCAGGCGCTGGGTCACGCGGCGCACGGTGATGGAATCGTCGACCACGAGCACCGTCACGCGGCGTTCGGCGCGCGTCGCAGCCGCCGGCAAGGCCGCACGGCCCCGCCATTCCGCGCGGAGCAAGGCGCCGATGTCGAGGATGATCGCGACCCGACCATCGCCGAGGATGGTGGCGCCGGAGATACCGCGGATCGAGGCAATCTGCGGACCCACGCTCTTCACGACGATCTCGCGGCTGCCGATGAGTTCATCGGCCACGAGGCCGGTCGAGTGTTCGCCCGCGCGTACGAGCACAACGGGCACCATGACATCCGGATCGGGCAGCGGCTGCGGCGTGGCGCCAACGAAGATGCTGAGCGGCTGCAGGCGATAGCGATAGCCATCCTTCACGAAAGGCGGCACGTCATCGCCCAGGTGCGCGGCGATCTCCCGCGCCGGCAGGCGAACGACGCCTTCCACGGTGGGCAACGGCAGCGCATAGCACTCTTCGCCGATGCGTACGACCAAGGCCTGGCTCACCGCCAGCGTGAACGGCAGGCGGATCGAGAAGGTCGACCCCTGGCCGGCGACGCTGGCCATGTTGAGGGAGCCGCCGAGTTTCTTGACCTCGGTTGCCACGACATCCATGCCTACGCCGCGGCCTGCGGCCTGCGTCACGGATCCCGCCGTCGAGAATCCCGGCTCCAGCACGAGCTGCAGCAAGGCCTCGTCCGACAGCTGCTGTGTCGGATGGATGAGGCCGGTGGCCACGCCCCTCGCGCGGATCGCGGCAAGGTCCATGCCGGCACCGTCGTCAACGATGACGAGCGAGAACTCGCCGCCTTCGCGCTTGAGGTTCAGCGTGACCCGGCCTGTTGCCGGTTTGTCCTGGGCGATTCGCGCGGCGGGCGATTCGATGCCGTGCACGACGGCGTTGCGCAGCAGGTGTTCCAACGGCGGCAACATTCGCTCGAGCACCTGGCGGTCGAATTCGCCGGAGGCGCCTTCGATGACCAGCTCAACCTGCTTCTGCGTCTCGGCTGCGGTCTGGCGAACGATGCGCGTGAGACGTTGCACGTGGCGCTGGAAGGGCACCATGCGCGTGCGCATGAGACCGTTCTGCATTTCAACGACCGCACGGCCCTGCTGCTGCAACAGGGCCTGCGCGTCCTTGGTCATCGATTCGAGCAGGCCCTGGATGCTGGCGACGTCGCTCGCGGTCTCGGCGAGGCCGCGTGAAAACTGCTGGATCGAAGAATACCGATCAAGCTCGAGCGGATCGAAATCCGTGCGCTGCGTCGTCTCGTTCTCGTGTCGATGGAGTATCTGCGCCTCCGTCTCGATCTCGAGCTTGCGCAACTGGTCCTTGAGTCGCGTGACGGTTCGCGCCAATTCGCCGAGATTGAAGTCGATCGAGCCAAGCTGCTGCTCCACGCGCGCGCGACCGACGCTGACATCACCAGCGGTGTTGAGCAGCTGATCGAGCAGCTCCGGATCAACGCGCGCCATCTCGACGCGCTCGACAACGGCCGGGATCGCCTCGCGCCCCGGCGGCGCCAGCAGGGTCGCAACGGACACCAGCGGCGGCTCGATGGCAATCGGCTCGACCACAATGACGGGTTCGGCCTGGAAGACGTCGGGCTGTTCTGCGGCTTCGATCTGCGGGATGTCCGCGAAGGGCAGCGGATCAGCTCGCCAGACCGCCACAACGGCGTTGAGCGGCGGCAGCACGACTGCGACAGGCGTTTCGAACTCCACCGGCGCGGCCGCCGCTTCGGCGACGGGTTCCGCGGCGACTGGCTCCGGCATTGCCAGCGCTGCAGGCGTTGCGGCCTCTTCCGGCGGCACGCTGCCATCGACGCCCTGCAGGCGCGCGGTGATCGCGACGGCCGCGGGCACGGGTTCGCCGGCGACGACGAAGTCGCGCATGCGAGCGATTTCGTCGAGACCGGCCTGCAAGGCCTCGAAGGCCGGAGTACCCCAGGGCGCCAATCCCAGTTCGATACGCGTGATGAGCGATTCGACCTCATGGGCGAGGTCGCCCATCGTGAGAATACCTGCGAGGCGCGCGCCACCCTTCAGCGTGTGCAGCGGTCGCTTGAGCGCCTGGACTGCATCCTCGGGGACGGAAGCCGGCGTGATGGCGGCCATCGCCGACTGCATGCCCTCGAGCAGCTCCGTCGCTTCATCGGCGAATATCGACGCAATCTCGGGCGAGTAATCGAAACTGGCGGGCGGGGGCGCAGGCGGTACGACTTCGACAGCGAGCTCCGGCGCCGTGGCCGCTGCAAGCCGCTGCTGCGAAATACGGCGATCAAGCTCGGTGTCGGCGGCGGCAATACGATCCGCGAGCGGACCGATCGCCACGAAGAACCCGGTGGATTCGTCCAGGTGCCGGCTGACGGATTCCATCGCCGCCATGCAGTCGCCAACCAGCGCCAGCTCTTCGGGCGTCAGTTCCATGCCGGCGTCGAAGGCCTTGCGCAACCAGTGATCCAGCGGCTGCGCCAGCCGGATGCCATGACGCGCGTCGGCCATGCGTGAACTGCCGGCCAGCGTGTGGCATGCGCGATAGACCGGCTCGGGGATGAGCGTCGGCATCGCTTCAGCCAGCGCACGGGCCAGGAACTCACGCACGAGGGCGACATGGCTGTCCGTCTCGCGCGCGTAGATATCGCGCAGCTGGTAATCGGTGTCGTCCGCATCCACCGATACCGACGGCGGCAACACGATCTCGGCGGTGGCCGGCCCATCCTGCGCGCTGGCTTCCGGCGCGGGCGCTTCTGACGGCGTCACAGGCTGCGAGCCCGCGGCCTGCAGCATCTCGTCCAGAGGGCGGCCAGCCGCAAGGGCGTTGGCACTCGCCGCGATGGCACCGATGTCCGAAGCCGGCACGGAGCCATCTGCCAGTTGCGCGACCAGTTCAGGCATGACGCGCACGGCTTCGCGCAGCGTCTCCAGAACGTCCGGCGACCGACCTATCGAACCTTCCAGCACGCGATTCAGGAGGTTCTCGATGGCCCAGGCGAATTCGTGCATCGCGCGGGCGCCTACGACCCGACCACTGCCCTTCAGGGTATGGAAGGAACGACGCGTCGTACGCAGGGATTCCTGGTCGAGCGGGTTGTGGTCCCAGGCCACGAAGCACCTGGAAATGCGCTCGACTTCCTCGCGGGCCTCCTCGAGGAAGATGGCGAACAATTCCGGATCCGTCTCGATGGCCGGCTCGACGCTGTGCGGCGCTGCGGGCATGGCACGCTGGGCTGCGACCGCCGGAGAGGAAGCCCGGGCCGCATCAAGGGCGGCATCGGCGTTCTCGATCATGTACCACGGGTCGGAGCGGCCCGCCTGTACCGTCTCCATGTAGTACTCGAGGCTGACGATCGCGTCAGCCACCCATTCAAGCAACGCGGGCGACGGCGTGAATTCGGGCTGCAGCAGCCTGGAGACTTCCTCGCCAATGCGGGCGCAAACTCCCACGGCGCGAGTCTTGCCGAGCATCATGAGACCGGCTTCGATGCCGCGCAGGAGAACCTTGCTGACCTCTGCGCGCGCAGGCCCCACCAGGTCATGGATCACCAGTTCCTTGACCTGCGCGAGGTTCACGAGGCTCTCGCGCAGCACCGCGGCCTGCAGGTGCTGGAAATCCACATCCGCTGGTTCGCCACTCGAATTCGGCCGGCGCGGCATCACCGTGCCGACCAGTTCCTCGTCGAGGCGGTCTTCGACACCGATCAGTGCCGCTGCGATATCGACCAGCAAGCCCTCGGGCGGTTGTTCATGCGAAGCCAGCAAGGGCTCCAGGCAATCGACCTGCTCCTGCACCACGAGCCGTTGCTGACCTAGCCCCAGCACGCCGAGCGTATCGCTGATCTTGCGCAACATTTCCAGCTGCGGCTCGAGCTCTTCCGGCGCGGAACCGCCGCGGCGCTGGTAGATGTCGAGCACGTCCTTGACCTTGGCAAGGTCCTCGCGGATCGCCGCGGCCACGGTGTGCATCAGCTTCACCGAGGGCGCTGCGAGGTTCTCGCGCTCCTGCTCGATCGCATCGGTGGCCGGCAGCAGCTCGCCCAACCGGAAGGAGGCACGCACTGCGGTCACGCGCGGCCCCTGGGACGTGGCGCGTGCGACATAGAAGAGCAGGTTGTTCAGCAGTTCTTCGGGCGGAGCCTGCGCATAGCGTGCCTCATCCTCTTCCTGCAGGCGCCGCAACTCGCGGTCGCCCAGGCCGATGAGTCGTTTGATGGAAACGCCATCCTCGATACCTTGCGCACGCAGCGCCTCGACGACGGCACCGATCACCCACCACAGCTGGAAGACAGACTGTGCGGTGGCTGCCTGTTCGATCTGCGCGGCCACTTCGGCCAGCAGCGCAAGGTTCTGGTCCGTGCGTTCTGCCCGGATCCAGCCCACGAGGCCCAACTGGAAACGCGGCCGCATTCTGCGGGCAAGATCAGCCATCGACACAGACTGTGCTTGCTGCTCGTCATGCGGGTTCGGCTGGCGGTCGGACTTGAGGTCCAGGACCATCAGCGTGCCTTCCGACAGCAGCGCAGCGCCGCGCACGGCGCGCAGGTCATTGAGCAGGGGCAGCAGCACGAGCGGCATGTCGCGCCCGCCACCCAGCACGCGTTCGACGTAATTGGGGAGCTGCACCAGCGCACGCATCAGCGCCTCGAGCGATTCGGTCTGGTTGCGTCGCTCGCTCACCGTAGTGGCGAGATAGCGCGCGACCTCCTCCATTTCCTCGGCCAGCAGGGCTCCGCCATACACCCCGACGACCTGCAACACCGAGCGAACGCGCCGCAGCTCCTCGGCACAGTGTCGGATCAGCGTCGCGTTCTCGGGCTGCTCTACGAAGGCCTCGATGGCGACGCGCGCCTCGCCCAGGCTGACGCCGATCTCGCGCGCGACGGCATCCAGAGCCTGGCTCGGGGCGGGCGGCGCGGCCTGCTCCGACAACTCAACCATCGACCTGTCCTTCGGCGGACTGCCCCGGTTCGCGGCGCAGGACGCCGGCAAGGCTGGTATCGAAAAGCAGTTTCGTAGCGCCATCGCCCGGCGGTTGCGGCAGGCGGAACCCTGACACGGAGGTCCGCAGGTCGGCAGAAAGTTCCGCGAGTTTCGAGATGGCCTGCGAGGTGCTGGTCGTCGAATCCGCGGTCTGCGCGCTGATCTCGCGCAGCACCTGCATGTTGCGGGCAACGTTCTGGCCCGACTGGGCCTGGCTGCGCGCGCTCGCGGAGATGTTGTGGACGAGCGTTGCGATCTGCTGCGAGACCAATTCGATCTCGGTCAGCGACGCACCGGCGTTCTCCGCCAGCTGAGCACCCCCCACGACGTCCGTCGTGCTGCGCTCCATGGATGCCACGGCATCGTTCGTATCAGCCTGGATGGCGCGGACAAGCGCCTCGATCTGCCGCGTGGCATTGGCTGCCCGTTCCGAGAGTCGTTGCACCTCGTCGGCGACGATCGCAAATCCACGACCGGCCTCACCCGCCATCGACGACTGGATCGATGCATTCAGCGCGAGGATGTTGGTCTGTTCGGCGATGTCATTGATGAGCTCGACGATGTTGCCGATCTCCTGCGAGCTTTCGCCAAGCCGCTTGATGCGCTTGGAAGTCTCCTGGATCGTCTCGCGGATCGTGTTCATGCCATCGATCGTGCGGCGCACGGCCTCGCCGCCCTTGTGGGCGACATCGACCGAATGGCGCGCGACGTCCGCCGCACGTTCGGCATTGCCGGACACTTCCTCGACGGAGCCTGCCATCGTGGCGATCGATTCAGTGGCCGAAGCAATCTGTCGTGACTGGGCGGTCGATGCCTTGGCCAAGTGCTGTGCCAACGCCTGCGTCTGGCGCGTCGCCGAATCGAGCGACACCGAAGAATGGTTGATCGTCGTGACCAAACGGCGCAGCGATTCCACCGCGACGTTGACCGAGTCGGCGATCGCGCCGGTGATGTCCTCGGTGACGGTAGCCGTCATCGTGAGGTCGCCCTGGGACAGGCCCGAGAGTTCGTCCAGCAACTTCAGGATGGCGTCCTGGTTGCGCTGGTTCTCGCTGCGCTGGCTGTCGGCCAGCCGCGTCTGCTCGTCGGCGTCGCTGCGCGACGCGCGCAGGCTCTGGTAAAGCAAAAACAACGGCAAGAGCGCGAGGAGGGCGACGGCCGCGACGGCCCGGATCGGGATATAGCGGGGGACGCCAGCCACGACGATCGTACGATCATCGGCGAACCAGGCCATCACGGCGGCCGCAACCAGCAACAGCACCGTGAAGGTGAGCAGCCAGCCGGCACGGCCGGCACGATGATCAGGCAGCGGCATCGAGGAACCCCGGATTTTCGACCAGCAGGCGCAGGCTCAGCACCGGCCATTGCTCGGCGCCGCGGCGAAAGGCCCCGGCAAGGTAGTTATCGCAGCCCAGCAGGGTCTGCGGTGCGGTGCCGCTGAATTCGGCATCGCCGAAACGACGGAAGCCGAGCACCTCGTCGACCAGGAAGCCGGCGGGCACATCGCGATGGTTGGCGACGATCACGCGGGTCTGGCGCGTCTGTGACGTCTCGCCGCCGCCCAGGTACTGCCGCAGGTCGATGATCGGCAGCAACGAACCATGCACGTTGGCCAGGCCGCGGATCCAGCTTTTGGCGCCCGGGATGCGCGTGAGCTGCGGTGGCATTGCCAGGACTTCGCGCGTTTCCTCGCGTGCCACCAGGTACAGCTCGCCCGCCACCCGCAGGGCGATGCCCACCCACTCGCGGGCCGCTTGTTCCGCGGGTTGTGCCGTGGCGGCACGGCCCCGGCGATCCAGGGCGGCCAGCAGCTCGAAGGGCTGTTCGCGCAGGTCGCGCAATGCGCTGCTTTCGTCCATGGCGTGTTTCACGCAGCCAGCGTGGCCTGCGCCTTCTCGACCAGTTCGTCCGGCGAGACCGGCTTGACCATGTAATCGACGGCGCCCTGGCGCAGGCCCCAGATGCGATCCGTGGCCTGACCCTTCGAGGTGACCATGACGATCGGGATGCGGTGCGTGTCCGGGTCCGCAACCAGTGCGCGCGTGGCCTGGTAGCCGTTCATGCCCGGCATGACGACATCCATGAAGATGAGGTCAGGGTGCATCTCGCGCGCCAGCCGGATGCCTTCCTGGCCATCCCCCGCGACCGCGGTCTGGTACCCCCCTCTCTCGAGCGCTTTCTTCATCACGTGCACTTCGGTCGGGGAATCGTCGACGATGAGGATCAGTGCCATCGCGCGGTTACCTCGCGACCTGTGTCTGGATGGCGCCCAGCAGTTCATCCTTGGTGAAAGGCTTCGTCAGATAGTGCTCGCTGCCGACGATGCGGCCGCGTGCCCTGTCGAACAGGCCATCCTTGGATGACAGCATGACAACCGGCGTCGCCTTGAAGTCCTTGCTGTGCTTGATGAGCGCGCAGGTCTGGTAACCGTCGAGGCGCGGCATCATGATGTCGACGAAGACGATATCGGGACGATGTTCGGCGAGTTTGGCCAAGGCGTCGAAGCCATCGATGGCGGTGAAGACCTCGCAACCCTCGCGGGCCAGGAGCATCTCCGCGGTCCGTCGGATGGTCTTGCTGTCGTCGATGACCAGAACCTTGAGGCCCTTGAGCCCTGCACTTTCGCCCGTCACGGTCTCTGATCTCCATGCGGTTGACATGGCACCGCAGATGCAAGGTCTTTTAACATACGGTCGCAGGCCCTGCCATGTGACGGCCCGCACGTTTGGCAAACGTCACCCAAAGCAAGGAATCCTCGATGGCAGCGCCCTACCGCCTGGCCGTGGTCATGGACCCGATCAGCGACATCAAATATGCGAAGGACACCACCCTCGCGATGCTGCTGGCTGCGCAAGCGCGCGGCTACCAGCTGACCTACCTCGAATTGCATGACCTCTCGCTGCGGGACGGCGTGGCGCTGGGCCGGGGCCGCGCCCTGACCGTGCATGCGGATCCGAACCATTGGTACGACCTCGGCGAGCCCGTCGTCGAGCCACTGGGCGGCTTCGACGTCGTACTGATGCGCAAGGACCCACCCTTCGACACCGAATTCATCTACTCGACCTACATCCTCGAGCGTGCGGAAGACGCGGGCGCACTGGTCGTGAACCGTCCGCGCGGCCTGCGCGACATGAACGAGAAGGTCTACACGGCCTGGTTCCCGGACCTCTGCGCGCCGACGCTCATCACGCGAAACATGGACGACATGGCAGCCTTCGCCGCCGAACATGGCCGTGTGGTCGCGAAACCGCTGCATGGCATGGGCGGTCGATCGATCTTCGTCGTTGATCCGACGGACAAGAACATGCGCGTCGTGTTCGAGACGCTCACGGCTTACGGCAGCCAATACGCCATCGTGCAGCGCTACCTGCCCGAAATCACCGAAACGGGCGACTCCCGGGTCCTGGTCATCGACGGCGAAGCAGCGCCCTATGCCCTCGCGCGCATGCCGTCAGCCTCCGACCACCGCGGCAACCTGGCCGCGGGCGGCACCGGCGTCGGTCGGCCGCTCAACGAGCGCGACCGCGAGATCGTGGCGCGCATCGGGCCGGTGCTGCGTGACGCGGGCATGCTGTTCGTCGGGCTCGACGTGATCGGCGGCTTCGTCACCGAGATCAACGTGACGAGCCCGACCGGCGTGCGCGAACTCGACAAGAAGTTCGGCACCGACATCGCAGGCCTTCTGATCGACGCGATCACGAAGCGTCTGGCCGCACGGAGCTGACGCCGGCACGCCATGCCCTCGCAGGACGCTGTTCATTTCGGCCCCGGAGACCGGCACCGCGAGGAACTGCGGCTCGCCCGGCGCCGACTCCTGCGGATGCTGGCCTTGGCGATCGGCGCGCATGGACTGGTTTTCGCGGGCTTGCGGTTCAGCGGTGCCTGGCCGGACAGCAGCCTGCAGAGGGGTCTCGAAGTGCGGCTCGTGTCGAACGAACTGCCCGAATCGCGCCATAACGACACGGCGACTTATCTATCGCAGCGGACACAACTGGGCGCCGGCAACACGCAGGAACAGATTGCAGCCCGCACACCCGGCGGAGCCAGCGCCGGCAGCCCGCCACCAACCGAGTACCGGAAGGCCGAGGCCGTGCCGGGTGACGACCTGGAGCGCCTGGCCACTTCGCAGCCGCGCGCCCGCATTGCGTACGTCACGCGGGCACAAGACGAGCAGCCTGAGGTACCGGACCCTGCCTTGCCCCTGCTGCTGGGCAAGGGCGAGACCGCAGCACGCCCGCCGGGCCCTGACACCGATGAAGACCTCGCGCTGCGCGGCAGGCCGCGGGATGAGCTCTACATCACGCCGGACACGCGCGCTTCGGAACTCGCCCCCTACCTGGACAGCTGGCGTCGGCGCGTCGAGAAGGTCGGCACGCTGAACTACCCCACGGCTGCGGCGCGCCGCAACCTGAAAGGCAATCCGGTCATCGAGGTGACGCTGCGCCAGGATGGCGCGCTGAAGTCCGCGGTGATCCGGCGCAGCAGCGGACACCCGGAAATCGACGCCGCTGCGCTGCAGATCCTGCGCCTGGCAAGCCCTTACGACCCCTTCCCGCCGACGCTCGCCGCGCGCTATCGCGCCCTGCATTTCGCGTATGAATGGCAGTTCGTCGGCGGCCGCCTCGGCACCCGCGTGTCCTCGCTTCCTTGAGCCCGCGGGGGGCCGCCCCCATACTTGAAACCATGCAGAACAGCCTCACCAGCCAGCTCCTCGTGGCGATGCCCGCGATGGACGATCCGACTTTCGCCCAGACCGTCACGCTGGTCTGCGAGCACGGCGAAAAGGGTGCGCTGGGCATCGTGCTGAACAAGCCACTGCCGATGAAATTCGGCGAAGTGCTGACGCAGATGAAGCTGACGCCGTCCGACCCGGCGTTGTCCGATCGGCCCGTCCTGCGCGGCGGTCCGCTCTATCCGGACCGCGGCTTCGTGCTACACCGCCCGGGCGGCAAATGGGATTCGACGCATCGCATTTCCGATGCCGTGCAGGTCACGACCTCGAAAGATGTGCTCACCGCGATCGCGAAGGGCGAAGGCCCGGCCGATGCCTTCATCGCGCTGGGCTATGCGGGCTGGGAAGCCGGCCAGCTCGAGCAGGAAATCAAGGACAACGCCTGGCTGACGCTGCCCTTCGATGACGGCATGACCTTCGGCTTGCCCTTGGAAGAGCGCTGGCCCGCGGCCTGGAGCCGCCTGGGCATCGACGTCTCGCTGATCAGCCAGTTCGCCGGCCACGCCTGACGTGGCCAGTGGACGCGCCCGCCTGGTACTGGCCTTCGATTTCGGCCTGCGCCGCATCGGCGTGGCGACCGGCGACACCCTCACCGGCGGCGCCACGCCGCGCCGCGCAATCTTCAATCCACCGGGCGGCATCGACTGGGCGGCCGTGCAGAAGGAAATCGCGACCATCGGTCCCGACCTGCTGCTGGTCGGCGCGCCCTA
>CANGMU010000040.1 GCA_947454665.1 Pseudomonadota bacterium
CACGCAGTATTCCTCGACGTTCGTCCGCTCCGCGCCGTTGAAGCGGATGCCGATGTTCCGGCCGAGCAGGGTCTCGTCGTAGAAACGGCTCGAAGGGTCGGTGCTCAGGCGATCGGGCAAGGTGTCGCTCATCTCGGTCTCCGCAAAAAATAAGGCCCCGGCAGTTACCCGCCGGGGCCCCATCTTATCGAACGATGGACCAGGTAAGGCGGTGCCTTACATGCCCATGCCGCCCATGTCACCCATGCCGCCACCGCCACCGTGGCCGTGCTCGGCTTCATCCTTCGGGGCGTCTGCGATCATGACTTCCGTCGTGAGCAGCAGGCCCGCGACCGAGGACGCGTTCTGCAGGGCAAGACGCGTGACCTTGGTCGGATCCAGGATGCCGGCTTCCAGCATGTCGCCATACTGGCCCGTCGCAGCGTTGTAGCCGTAAGCACCCTTGCCGGCCTTCACGTTGTTCAGGACGACAGCGGCGTCTTCGCCGGCGTTCTCGACGATCTGGCGCAGCGGCTCTTCGATCGCACGGGCCAGCAGGCGGATGCCCACCGTCTGGTCCTCGTTCGCACCTTCCAGGTCCTTCAGACCCTTGAGCGCACGGATCAGGGCCGTACCACCGCCCGGGACGACGCCTTCTTCAACGGCCGCACGCGTGGCGTGCAGGGCGTCTTCGACGCGCGCCTTCTTTTCCTTCATCTCGACTTCGGTCGCAGCGCCGACCTTGATCACGGCAACACCACCGGAGAGCTTGGCAACGCGCTCCTGCAGCTTTTCCTTGTCGTAATCGCTGGTCGCTTCTTCCACCTGCTGGCGGATCGACTCGATGCGGCCCTTGATCTCCGAGGCCTTGCCGGCACCGTCGATGATCGTGGTGTTTTCCTTCTCGATGACGACCTTCTTGGCCGTACCGAGGTCGCTCACCGTCGCCTTCTCGAGCGAGAGGCCGATCTCTTCCGAGATCACGGTGCCACCGGTCAGGATCGCGATGTCCTGCAGCATGGCCTTGCGACGGTCACCGAAGCCCGGCGCCTTGACGGCAGCGACCTTCAGGATGCCGCGGATGTTGTTCACGACGAGCGTCGCCAGGGCTTCGCCCTCGACGTCTTCGCCGATGATCAGCAGCGGACGGCCCGACTTGGCCACGCCTTCCAGCAACGGCAGCATCTCGCGGATGTTCGAGATCTTCTTTTCCGTCAGGAGGATCAGCGGCTTCTCGAGATCAACGACCTGCGTCTGCTGGTTGTTGATGAAGTAGGGCGAGAGGTAGCCGCGGTCGAACTGCATGCCCTCGACGACTTCCAGTTCGTTCTGGAGGCCCGAGCCCTCTTCGACCGTGATCACGCCTTCCTTGCCGACCTTGTCCATCGCCTCGGCGATCGTCTTGCCGATCGACTCGTCCGAGTTGGCCGAGATCGTGCCGACCTGGGCAATGGCCTTGTTGTCCTTGCAGGGCTTCGAGAGCTTCTTCAGCTCTTCCGTGGCGGCGGCCACGGCCTTGTCGATGCCGCGCTTGATGTCCATCGGGTTGCGGCCCGAGGAAACGGCCTTCAGGCCTTCGCGGATGATCGCCTGGGCGAGCACCGTGGCGGTCGTGGTGCCGTCACCGGCCTCGTCCGACACGTTCGAGGCAACTTCCTTCACGAGCTGCGCGCCCATGTTCTCGAACTTGTCCTTGAGCTCGATCTCCTTGGCGACGGACACGCCGTCCTTGGTGATCGTCGGGGCGCCGAAGCTCTTCTCGAGCACGGCATTGCGGCCCTTGGGGCCCAGCGTCGCCTTGACGGCGTTGGCGAGGATGTTGACGCCGCGGAACATCTTCACGCGGGCGTCGTCACCGAAACGAACTTCTTTAGCAGCCATGATTATTTGCCCTCGATGACGGCCATGACGTCTTCTTCACGCATGACCAGCAGATCTTCGCCGTCGACCTTCACTTCCGTTCCGCCGTACTTGCCGAACAGGACCTTGTCGCCGACCTTCAGATCCAGCGGACGGACATCGCCGTTCTCGAGGATCTTGCCCTTGCCGACGGCAACGACCTTGCCCTGCACCGGCTTCTCGGTGGCGCTGTCGGGGATGATGATGCCGCCGGCCGAGGTACGTTCCTCTTCCAGGCGCTTGACGATCACACGGTCATGCAGAGGACGAATCTTCATGCGTGACACTCCTTATGTTGTTGAGGGAAATGAAAGCTTGCGGCCGTCGGGCAGCCAGCTCGGGCGTTGTTAGCACTCTGCCCGTCCGGCTGCTAACCGGGCCGTTATAATAGCGACGGAAAGTGGCATTTCAAGTTTTGCCGGTGCAACCAGTAGGCTTTCGCTGCTGTCCCAGTTACCGTCGGTCGCCCTGGCCGCCCGGAGTTCCCTGATGCGTCCGCTCGACCGCCCCGCCCTCCCGTCACGCCGCCGCTGGGCCGCCCTGGCGATCGGGGCCCTGCTGGCCTGCCTGAACGTGCCGCCGGCTGGCGCTGCAGCAGACGTGGAATCCCTCACCTCGCTGGGTCGGGGCGGGGCCGTGTCCGACGATTTCCTGCCGGTCGACCAGGTGTTCAAGGTCGATGCCCACGCCACGGCGCCGGACCGCATCGAAGTCACCTACCGCATCCTGAAGGGCCATTACCTCTACCGGAACAAGCTGAAATTCAGCACCACCGCGACCGACCAGGCCGCGGTCGGCCAGGCGGGGCTGCCGGAAGGCGAGACCAAGTCCGACGAGTTCTTCGGCACGCAGCAGGTCTACCACCACGACTTCGTCGCCCAGGTGCCCGTCTCGCGCGCCAGCCGTGACGCCTTCACGCTGCCGCTGAAGCTCTCCTGGCAGGGCTGCGCGGACGCCGGCCTGTGCTACCCGCCGCAGACGCGCGTCATCGAGGTCGCCCTGCCGGCCGCGGACGGCAGCGTCAGCGCCGGCCCGCTCACCGACGCCGGCGCGCCCCTGTCGGAGCAGGACCGCCTCGCCGGGATGATCCGGTCCGGGAACCTGGCGCTGATGCTCGGCGCCTTCTTCCTCTCCGGCCTGCTGCTGGCCTTCACGCCCTGCGTGCTGCCGATGGTGCCGATCGTGTCGGGCATCATCGCCGGCCATGGCGCCTCGCTGACGCGACTCAAGGGTTTCTCGCTGTCGCTGGCCTACGTGCTGGGCATGGCGCTGACCTACACGGCCGCCGGCGTCGGCTTCGCCGCGGCGGGCCAGCAGGCCCAGACGCTGTTCCAGCAGCCCTGGATCATCACGCTGTTCGCGCTGCTCTTCGTGGTGATGTCCGCCTCGATGTTCGGCTTCTTCACGGTGCAGATGCCGGCCTTCATCCAGACCCGACTGGCCGACCTGTCCAACCGCCAGCGCGCCGGCAGCTATGCGGGCGTGGCCGTGATGGGGGCCTTGTCCGCGCTGATCGTCACGACCTGCGTGGGGCCGGCGCTGGTTGCCGCGCTGTCGGTGATCGGCCAGAGCGGCGAGATGCTGCGGGGTGGCCTGGCGCTCTTTGCGATGGCGATCGGCATGGGCACGCCGCTGCTGGTCGTCGGCGCGTCCGCGGGCCAGCTGCTGCCGCGCGCCGGCGCCTGGATGGACACGGTCAAGCAGGTCTTCGGCGCGCTGATGCTCGCCGTCGCCGTCTGGATGCTGGCCCGCATCCTGCCGCCGCGGGTGGCGATGTTCGCGTGGATGGTGCCGGCCGTGGCGCTGGGCACCGTGCTGTGGCGCGCGGTGGTGCGCCAGCCCGCCGCACGTCTCGCCGTACGGGGACTGGCCGTGGTGGCAATGGGCTGGGCGCTGCTGACGGGCGTCGGTGCCCTGCGCGGCGCGACCGATCCGCTGGCACCGTGGGCGACCGCTGAGGTCTCAGGCCCACAACTGCCCTTCGTCACCGTCAAAAGCCTCGCCGACCTCGACCGTGAAGTGGCAGCCGCCCAGCTGGCCGGCCGCCCGGTGCTGCTCGATTTCTATGCGGACTGGTGCGTCTCCTGCAAGGAGATGGAGAAATACACCTTCCCCGCGCCTTCGGTGCGCACGGTGCTGGAGCGGGCTGTCCTGCTGCGCGCCGACGTCACCGCCAACGACGAGCAGGACCAGGCGCTGCTCAAGCGCTTCGGCATCTTCGGCCCGCCGACCATCGCCTTCTATGGTCCGGACGGCCAGGAACGCGCCGGGTTCCGCGTCGTGGGCTTCATGAAGGCCGCCGACTTCGCGCCGCTGGCCGCCAAGGCTCTCGCCACAGGATCACCATGACCGACACCCCCGCCCGCCCCGCTTCCCGGACCGGACTGTTTACTGCGATCGTGATCGCGATCGCCGCAGCCGGCGGCTTCCTGGCCCAGAAACACGTCACGAAGCCTGAGGTGGCGCCGACCCCGGTTACGGCAGCCCCCGCAGAGGCCAAGCCCGCGGCAGACGCGGCCACCCGCAAGGTGCCGGAAGTGCTGCCAGCGATCACCATCAAGGACAAGAACAACAAGCCCCGCACGCTCTCGGAATGGAAAGGCCGTCCGCTGATCGTGAATTTCTGGGCCACCTGGTGCGCCCCCTGTCGTCGCGAGATCCCCCTGCTGAATGCCGTGCGCACGGCGCGCAAGGCCCAGAAGCTCGAAGTTGTCGGCATCGCCGTCGATTTTCGCGAGGATGTGCTGGCTTACATCAAGAAACAGCCCATCGATTACCCCTTGCTGATCGAGGGTGAGGACGGTACGCCCGCAATGGACGCCGTCGGCATGACGGCCGCCTTCCCTTTCACGCTGTTCGCCGACAGCCAGCAGCGCATCCTGGCGCTGAAGGTCGGCGAGTTGCACGCCGAGGAACTGGACCTGATCCTGGACGAGGTAAAGGCTGTGGATTCCGGGCAACGGGATCTGCCGAGCGCCCGCGCCCGGATCAGCGACGGGCTCAAGGAACTCGCGACGAAACGGGCCCTGAGCAGCGACGCAGAGGCCGACAAGGCCGGCTGACCCGCGTGTACCCAAAACGCAACAACCCGAACACGTCCTGTCAAACCGCCGATCTGGCGGTAAATTTTGCGTGGATCAACCCGTTTTCGGGTTAAATTGCGCGCAAATTGCGGCGATCGCCCGAATGGGTGACGCCACTTCCAGACCTGTCCCGCAGGCGTTGGGCGTCCCCGCGGCGCTGACACCCGGGCAGGTCCTGACCAGGAGCTCCGCATGGACATTCGCAAGATCAAGAAGCTGATCGAACTGCTCGAGGAATCGGGCATCGCCGAAATCGAGATCAAGGAAGGCGAGGAAGCCGTCCGCATCAGCCGCGGCAGCACCGCCGGCCTGATTCCGCATTATGTCAGCGCGCCGGCCCCGATGGCCCCGGCTCCGGCTCCGGCTCCGGCCCAGCTGGCTGCGCCGGCGGCCGCACCGGCCAAGGCGCCCAGCGCCAATGCCATCCCGTCGCCGATGGTCGGCACCTATTACGCAGCCGCCACGCCGACAGCCAAGCCCTTCGTGTCAATCGGGGACGAGGTCAAGGTCGGCCAGGTCCTGTGCATCATCGAAGCGATGAAGATGATGAACCAGATCGAGTCGGATCGCGCCGGCCGCGTCACAGCGATCATGGCGAACAACGGCGACCCGGTCGAATACGGCCAGCCGCTGTTCGTGGTCGAGTAAGCCGCGCCCCGGCCCTCCGACATGCTCGACAAAATCGTCATCGCTAACCGCGGCGAGATCGCGCTGCGCATCCTGCGCGCCTGCCGCGAACTCGACATCAAGACCGTCGCGGTGCATTCCACCGCGGACGCCAACCTCAAACACGTGCTGCTGGCGGACGAAACCGTCTGCATCGGCCCGGCGCCGTCCCCGCAGAGCTACCTCAACATGCCGGCGATCATCAGCGCCGCCGAGGTCACGGATTCGGTAGCCATCCATCCCGGCTACGGCTTCCTTTCGGAAAACGCCGACTTCGCCGAGCGCGTGGAAAAGAGCGGCTTCATCTTCATCGGCCCGAAGGCCGAGACGATCCGCATGATGGGCGACAAGGTGTCTGCCATCCGCGCCATGAAGAAAGCCGGCGTGCCCTGCGTGCCAGGCTCGGACGGCCCGCTGGGCGAGGACCCGCAGGAGAACCTGCGGATCGCCAAGCAGATCGGCTATCCCGTCATCATCAAGGCCTCCGGTGGCGGTGGCGGCCGCGGCATGCGCGTGGTCCACGCCGAAGCCGCGCTGCTGAACGCCATCACCGTGACGCAGCAGGAGGCGCTGGCCGCCTTCGGCAACGCACAGGTCTACATGGAGAAGTTCCTCGAGAAGCCGCGGCACATCGAGTTCCAGGTCATCGCGGACAACTTCGGCAACGTAGTGCACCTCGGTGAGCGTGACTGCTCGATGCAGCGCCGCCACCAGAAGGTGATCGAGGAAGCGCCGGCTCCCGGCCTGTCGGCCAAGCAGCGCAAGCAGATGGGCGAACGCTGCGCAGAAGCCTGCCGCACCCTGGGGTACCGCAGCGCCGGCACTTTCGAATTCCTCTACCAGGATGGCGAGTTCTATTTCATCGAAATGAACACGCGCATCCAGGTCGAGCACCCGGTCACCGAACTGATCACCGGTATCGACCTCGTGAAGACACAGCTGCTGATCGCCGCCGGCGAAAAGCTGCCCTTCACGCAGGACGACATCGAGATCCGCGGCCACGCGATCGAGTGCCGCATCAACGCAGAAGACCCGAAGAACTTCATGCCGTCGCCAGGCCCCGTGAAGACCTGGCACGCGCCGGGCGGCCCGGGTATCCGCGTCGACAGCCATGTGTACTCGGGCTACAACGTGCCGCCGAACTACGATTCGATGATCGGCAAGCTGATCGCCCATGGCGACACGCGCGCCACGGCCATCGCCCGCATGCGCAATGCCCTGAACGAGCTCGTGGTCGAAGGCATCAAGACGAATCGTGCCCTGCACCTGGAGATCCTGAGCCACACCGCATTCAGCGAGGGTGGCCTGGACATCCATTACCTCGAGCGCCGGCTCGGCCTGAAGTAAGGGCCCTCGTGCCTTACCTCTCGCTCAGCGTCGACCTCGAGGGACGCGATCCGGCTGCGGCCGAGGACGCCTGCTTCGAGGCCGGCGCGCTGTCCGTCACGCTGACGGACGCCGTCGACGACGCGATTCTCGAGCCCAAGCCGGGCGAATTCCGTCTCTGGCCGAAGACCGTGCTCGACGTGCTGTTCGCGGACGGTACCGATGCGACGTCCGCCGTCTCGCAACTCGCGTCCCTGCTGAATGTCTCGCGCGAACTCATCCGCGTGAAACACATCGAGGACAAGGTCTGGGAGCGCGAGTGGCTCAAGGACTTCCATGCGATGCGCTTCGGCCGGCGCCTGTGGATCGTGCCCTGGCACGAAGACCTGCCCGCCGGTGACGACAACGCCATCGTGCGACTGGATCCCGGCCTCGCCTTCGGCACCGGCACGCATCCGTCCACGGCGCTGTGCCTGGAATGGCTCGACGCAAACCTGGCACCCGGCAGCACGGTCATCGACTATGGCTGTGGCTCCGGCGTGCTGGCGCTGGCTGCCGCCAAGCTGGGTGCCGAGCGCATCGATTGCTACGACATCGATCCGCAGGCTGCGATCGCCACGCGCGACAATGCCGCGGCCAATGACTGTACGGAACGGCTGCGGCTGCATGACGATCCGGAACTACTGCCCTGTAATTCCGCGGTACTGCTGGCGAACATAATCTCTGGCATCCTGTGCGACTTGGCGCCACGCTTCGAAACGCTGCTGCGCCCCGGTGCGCAACTGGTGCTCGCCGGCATCCTCGACGAACAGGTGGATTCGGTGATCGACGCCTACGCCCCCTTCATTGCCCTGCGCCCTTTCGGGGGCCGCGATGGCTGGACCGGCCTCGCGGGCACGCGGGCACCGGGCTGAGGACTGATCCGTGTATACGACCTGCCCGCGTTGCGAGACCCAACTCACCGTCACCGTGGCGGGCTTGCGCAGTGGTCAGGGATTTGTCCGCTGCAGCCGCTGCGGGGATGTGTTCAACGCGCTGCTGGAACTGGCTGAAGACGGCGACACGACGGAGCAGGCCAACGCCACAGGATCTCGTCCTGCGCTGAAGCAGCCTGAGCCGATCGAAGTGCCGGAAAGCGAACATGTGAACACCGGCACCTTCCACACCATCGTGCTGGAAGGCGACGCCGTCCTGCAAACCGAAGAGGTCGTGCCGGAAACCGAACTGGACGCGCAGATCAAGGCCATCACGGGCCATATCGACTCCAGGCCTGACCTGGACACGGTGGAGGCCCCGACCTTCGAGCTGGACGAGGGCGAGCTGGACAAGCTGGAACTCGAGCATGCGACGGGCCCGCTGACGCGCCATGTCGGGCAAGCCGAAGCCGTCGAAGCAGCGCCTGCGCCGGAAGTCACGACGCCCGAACCCGTCACGGCGCCTGCCGAACGCCAGACACCGATCGAGACCGAGCAGGACGCTGCGGCGCTGCTCGGCGCCAGCGACACGACTGGGGCGCCTCGTCGCAGCTGGCCCTGGAAATTGCTGGGGCTCGTGATCCTGCTGGGCGTCCTCGTCATGCTGGTGCACGTCTTCAGGCTGCCGCTTCTCGAGCAGGCCTGGGCGACGAAGCCGCTCACGGCGGCCTATGCCCTGCTGCACCACCCTTTGCAGCCGCGCTGGGACCTCTCCGCCTATGAAGCACGCCAGCTCGGCGCCGAGGCAGCGGACGGCACACCGCCCCGGATCACCGTCCGCGCCAGCATCCACAACCACGCCCTGAAGGCCCAACCGGCCCCCTTGTTGCGCGTGGCCCTGCAGGACCGCTTCGGGCTCCAGCTGACGACGCGGGTCGTGGCCCCGGAAGAATATCTTCGTGATGGCAGTTCGACGGAAATGGGCCCGGACCAGCGACGCGACGTGAGCTTCACGCTGCCAGACCCCGGGCAGGGCGCCGTCGGTTTCGAGATCGATGCCTGCCTGCGTGACGCGGCAGGCGCCCTGCGCTGCAGCAGCGATCCGCAGACTCCGCGCTGATTTCTCTGGCCCGCCTGTGATCCGAATCGGCCCCTGGGAGATCCCGGCGCCCTCGGTCCTGGCACCGATGGCCGGCGTCACAGACCGACCCTTCCGCATCCTCTGTCGCCAGCTGGGCGCGGGCCTGGCCGCCTCGGAGATGCTCACGGCCGACCAGCGGCTGTGGAGCAGCACCAAGTCGCGCCAGCGCATGAACCACGAGGGCGAGCCGGAACCCCGCGTGGTGCAACTGGCGGGCAACGACCCGGTACAGCTTGCCGACGCCGCGCGGGCCAATGTGGACCTGGGCGCGCAGATCATCGACATCAACATGGGCTGCCCGGCCAAGAAGGTCTACGGCAAGCTCTGTGGCTCGGCCCTGCTGGGGGACGAAGAGCTCGTCGCCCGACTGCTGGATGCGGTCGTGCGCGCCGTGCCGGTGCCCGTCACCGTCAAGATCCGCACCGGGGTGGACCGCCAGCACCGCAATGGCGTCGCCATCGCGCAACGTGCCGTGGCCGCCGGCGTGCAGGCGATCGCGGTGCATGGCCGCACGCGCGAGGATTTCTACGAGGGCGAAGCGGAATACGACACGATCCGCGACATCTGCACCGCGGCAGGCATCCCCGTCTTCGCGAATGGCGACATCACCTCGCCGGAGAAGGCGCGGGACGTGCTGGCGTATACCGGCGCAGACGCGGTGATGATCGGACGGGCGGCGCACGGCGCCCCATGGATCTTCCGGGATGTCAACGCATTCCTCGCCACCGGATCGCGGCCGCCGCCGCTCTTGCGCACCCAGATCCGAGACATCATCCTTACGCACCTTGAAGCCCTGTACGCCTTCCACGGTGAAGGCTCCGGGGTACGGATCGCGCGCAAGCACATCGGCTGGTATTGCCAGCATCACACTCTGACGCGGACTTACAGGTCATCGCTGATGGCCGCGGCAGACTCGTCGGCGCAGTTCGCGCTGGCCCGGGAATGCTTCGACGCGTGGGTCGACGATGGCGCCGGGAGTGACGGGGCCTAGGGAGCGGGAGTCCACGATCTGATGGTGGCGAAGAAACAGAACGGCGCGCGCAAGACGGCCGCGAAACCCCGGATGGCAGCACCGGAATTCAACACGAACGTCCGCCACGGATCGGTACCGTTGCGCAGCCACGCCGAACAGGCGCTGGGTGACTACTTCGCGAGTCTGAACGGACATCGCCCGGCGCAGCTTTACGACATGGTCCTGCGGGAAATCGAAGAACCCCTGTTCCGTGCCGTGCTCGACTACGCCAGCGGCAACCAGAGCCAGGCCGCCGTGATCCTCGGCATCAACCGCGGCACGCTCCGCAAGAAACTGCGTCAGTTCGGCCTGTCGGCCTGACGCGGGAGTCCCGACGACATGACCCAGATCCAGCCCTTGCGCCGCGCGCTGCTGTCCGTTTCGGACAAGGCCGGCGTGCTCGAACTCGCCCGTGCGCTGCATGCTCGTGGCATCGAACTGCTCTCCACCGGCGGCACCGCGAAGCTGCTCGCCGAGGCCGGCCTGCCCGTGAAAGAGGTCGCGTCGCATACCGGCTTCCCGGAGATCATGGACGGCCGCGTGAAGACGCTGCATCCGAAGATCCACGGTGGCCTGCTGGGTCGCCGCGGCACCGATGAAGGCGTGATGGCCGAACATGGCATCGCGCCGATCGACCTGCTGGTCGTGAACCTCTATCCCTTCGCGCAGACGATCGCCAAGCCCGGCTGCAGCTATGACGATGCGATCGAGAACATCGACATTGGCGGCCCGGCCATGCTGCGCGGTGCGGCGAAGAACCACGACTCGGTCGCCGTCGTCGTCGACCCCGCCGATTACGCGCCGCTGCTCGACGAGCTGGCCGCGCAGGGTGGCACCAGCTTCGCGCTGCGCCAGCGCCTCGCAGCCAAGGCCTATGCGCACACGGCCGGCTATGACGCGATCGTCGCCGATTACCTGCAACGCCAGGTCGGCGCGCAGGCCGAGGTCTTCCCCACCACGCTGACACTGCAGCTCGACCGCGTGTCGACCCTGCGCTATGGCGAGAACCCGCACCAGCGCGGCGCCTTCTATCGCCGCCGCGACACGCAGGGCGCGAGCATCGCCAGCGCGCGCGTCGTGCAGGGCAAGGAACTCTCCTTCAACAACATCGCCGACGCGGACACCGCGCTGGAATGCGTGCGCCAGTTCGATGCGCCGGCCTGCGTAATCGTGAAGCACGCGAACCCCTGCGGTGTCGCCGTCGCAGCGTCGCTGGGCGCGGCCTATGACGCCGCGTATCGCACGGATCCGACCTCGGCCTTCGGCGGCATCATCGCCTTCAACGGGGCCGTGGACGCCCCGACCGTGCAGCGCATCCTGGCGCAGCAGTTCGTCGAGGTGCTCGTCGCGCCAGCCCTGCTGCCCGGCGCGGCTGAAGCACTTGCCACGAAGCCGAACGTCCGCGTGCTGCTGACGGGCGATCTCGCCCGCGCGGCCGGCGCGGCGCTGGAATACCGCAGCGTCGGCGGCGGCCTGCTGGTGCAGGACGCCGATTACGGCATGGTGCAACTGGCCGACATGCGATGCGTGACATCGCGCCAGCCCACGGCCGAGGAACTGCGCGATCTCGCCTTCGCCTGGCGCGTAGCGAAGTACGTGAAGTCCAATGCCATCGTCTTCGTGAAGGACGAAGCCACTGTGGGCGTCGGCGCCGGCCAGATGAGCCGCGTCTATTCCAGCCGTATCGCTGCCATCAAGGCAGAGGATGCCGGCCTTGCTGTGAAGGGCGGCGTGATGGCCTCGGATGCATTCTTCCCCTTCCGCGACGGCATCGACGTCGCCGCGGCAAACGGTGTGACGGCCGTGATCCAGCCGGGTGGTTCGATGCGCGACGACGAAGTGATCGGCGCCGCGAACGAGCACGGCCTCGCGATGCTGTTCACCGGCATGCGCCACTTCCGCCATTGATCCCCGAAGGTAAGCGCATGAAGGTCCTGATCATCGGCAGCGGCGGACGTGAACACGCGCTCGCCTGGAAATGCGCTGCCTCGCCGCGCGTCTCGGAAGTGATCGTGGCCCCGGGCAATGCCGGCACGGCCACCGAAGCGCGCGTGCGCAATGTCGCCGTCGCGGCGGACGACCTCGAGGGTCTCGCCTCGTTGGCCGAGCGCGAAGGTGTGGCGCTGACCATCGTCGGCCCCGAAGTGCCGCTGGTGCTGGGCATCACGGACCTGTTCCAGTCGCGCGGCCTGGCCTGCTTCGGCCCCTCGAAGGCCGCCGCACAGCTCGAAGGCTCGAAGGCCTTCACCAAGGAATTCCTCGCGCGGCACGGCATCCCGACTGCGGGCTACCGTACCTTCAACCGCGACAGCTTCGACAAGGCCTGGCTCGCTGCGCAGCGCGCGCCCATCGTCGTGAAGGCCAGTGGCCTCGCCGCGGGCAAGGGCGTGATCATCGCGCAGACCGCCGATGAGGCCGTCGAAGCTGCCGAATCCATGCTGTTCTCCGGCCGCTTCGGCGACTCGGGCGCGGAAGTCGTCATCGAGGAATTCCTCGAGGGCGAGGAAGCCAGCTTCATCGTGATGTGCGACGGCAAGCACGTCGTGCCCATGGCCACGTCGCAGGACCACAAGCGCATCGGCGATGGCGACACGGGCCCGAACACGGGTGGCATGGGCGCTTATTCGCCCGCGCCGGTGGTCACGCCGGACGTGCATGTGCGCGTGATGAAGACCGTGATCGAACCGACCGTTGCGGGACTTGCCGCCGATGGCATGCCCTTCGTCGGCTTCCTGTACGCGGGCCTCATGATCGCGGCCGACGGCTCGCCGAAGGTCATCGAATACAACGTGCGCTTCGGCGACCCCGAGACGCAGCCGATCCTGTCGCGCCTGCGTTCGGACCTCACGGTGCTCTGCGAGGCCGCGTTGGCCGGCAAGCTCGACAGCGTGCAGGCCGACTGGGATCCGCGCGCCGCGCTGGGCGTCGTGATCGCCGCCGGCGGCTATCCGGATGAGGTGCGCAAGGGCGATGCGATCAGCGGCCTCGATGCGGCGGCGGCGCTGCCGGGCAAGGTCTTCCATGCCGGCACCGCACTGAAGGACGGCCAGGTCATCACGAGCGGTGGCCGCGTGCTCTGCGCCGTGGGCCTCGGCGAGACGGTGCGCGCGGCCCAGTCCCAGGCCTATGCGCTGGTCGATGCCATCGGCTTCACGGGCCTGCAGGCGCGACGCGACATCGGCTATCGCGCCATCGCGCGCGAGGAGCGCGCGTAGCCGCCCCGGCCCGCACGCTCCCGCACCTGTCGCCCGCGAAACTCGCGCGGCTGCGACAGCTCTTCCGCGTCGTCCGCTTCATCAGCCCCGCGCTGGCTTCTCGCCTCGCGCTAGACTTCTTCATGCGCCCGTCGCGGCGCCAGCTCGATGACGTAGACGCGCCCACGCTCGCCGCCGCACGCCTGCGCCGACTCGACTTCGAAGGCCGCGCGCTGCAGCTTTACGAATGGGGGCCGGATGCGGCCGCTGCGCCCCGCAGCGTCTTGCTGCTGCACGGCTGGGGCTCGCATGCGCCGCGCTGGACGAGCTTCATCGAAGGCATCGTCGCGCGCGGCTGGCGCGCCGTCGCCTTCGATGCACCGGCGCACGGCCGATCGGAAGGCTCGCGTTCCTCGCTGTGGCAGTTCCGTGGCGCGCTGGATCGGGTGATCGAGGAGGCAGGCCCTTTCGATGCCATCGTCGCGCACTCGCTGGGTGCCCTCGCGCTCACGCAGCGACTGGGGGAAGTCGTGAGCCCCGCGCCCCGCGCCGCGGTGCTCGCCAGCCTGCCGCCGGACCTGGGCTATCTGCTGGACTCCTTCCTGCAGCTCC
>CANGMU010000041.1 GCA_947454665.1 Pseudomonadota bacterium
AGGGGATCTCGATCGCGCCGGTCTTGCCCGTCGCCGGATCGATCGTGAGGATGCGGCTCGACGCGACATCCGCCACATAGAGCTTTTCAGGATTACCCAGCAGCACGGCTTCGCGCACGGCGTTGGGCCGCGGCAGCTCGTATTCGTGGATCGTCGTCTTCGGCGTCACGGCCAGCGGCGCGCCCCAGCTGTAGCCACTGATGCTGTCCATGCGTGTCGGAAAGCGCGCGGTAAGGAAATCGACGACACGCTCGCCATTGCCGACCGAGTACACGCTGTGCGCGTCAGGCGGCGGCGCATCGGAGCCCCGCATGAACTCTTCGGCCGAGATGAAGTTCATGTACTTCACGAGCGCCGAATAGGACTGCTTCGAAATGTCCTTGCGGTCCGGCCCGTCGATGTCGGCGATCGTGCCGGCATAGAGCCGGAACTGGCCGCCGGGCACCTGGTGGCAGCCCACGCAGTCGAGCACGAACTGCGCATTCGCGTCGTGGTCCTTCACGCGTCCAAGCCACGCGGAAGCGGGCGCGCTCTGGATCTGGTTCGCGGTGGCCTTGGCGACCAGCGTCAGCTGCAGCGTGTTGCCGCCACCGGCATTCGTGCGCGAATCGATCAGTTCGTAGCCCAGCGCACGCAGGCCGACCTTCAGGCCTTCCGGCGCGAAGTTCGCGCTGACCGGAAAGCTGAAATGGCCTGCGGCATCCGTGAACACGGTGGTGGCGGTGGGGCCGGCGGTCGGGCTCGACACGGTGACCAGGGCACCAACGACAGGCTTGCCACTGAGGTCCCGGACATCACCGGCGAGGCTTGCGGCGTTGGCACTGGCCGCACCGCAGAGCATGGCCATCACGACTGGGACGAGTGCCTGGTGACTGCGCATCCGCATGTGGATTCCCCCGTTCTTGTTCTGGTCAGTCGCGTTTGCGCAGCAGCGGCAGGATCAGTCGACGGAAGGCCAGCGCAAGTCCCGTGTATACCAGAAAGCAGGCCGCCAACGAGGCGAGGCCCGCGAGGGTCTGGCCGATGACGCCGTACTGCTCACCGGTATGGATGAAGCGGAACCAGATGCGCAGCCGCTGGCCCGGGCTCTGCGTGGCGGCCTGTCCCAGCGGCGGCGAAATCTTCACGACGCTCGCGTCGTGTGAGGCCAGCGTGACCGTGCGACGCGGCGCACGTGGCGCCGCAAAGGGCAGTTCGGCGACGACGTCGACCGTCGGGCCGCGCGAGACCATTGGCAACGAGAGCGTCTGCCACTCCGGCACCTGGGCCTTGGCGGCGGCAAGCAGGGTATCCAGGTCCGTACGGGGCGAGGCCTGGACCGCGTCGCCGTGAGCGCGGGCTTCACGAGGACCCGCAGCCGGCGCGCCCTGCGGCGGGCCGCCACGCTGCGGCGGTGTTTCGCCATACACCGCGAAGACCGCGGCATTGGCCCAGGGATAGGACATCACGACGCCGCTCAGCGCGATCAGCAGCAGCGGGATCACCGCCCAGATACCGAAGACGTGGTGCCAGCTGAAATCGCGGAACTTGCTGTTGATGTAACGGCTGCGGAACAGCAGCAGACCCTTCAGCGTATTCCAGCGCCATACAGCGGGGAACCACAGATAGATGCCACTGACTGCAAGGAACAGGAACAGCAGGTTCGCCGCATGCATCAGGTCGGCACCCGTGCTGCCCGGGCGGCCGCCAAGCCAGCGATGCAGGTTTTCCATTGTGCGGAAGAATTCGCGCAGGCCCGTGCTCGCATCCTGCACTTCCGCGGCGGTGTAAGGATCGAGCAGCGTGGAGCCTTCGCGACCCCGGCTGACCGTGACCGGCATCTGCGGGTCGACATCGAACACCAGCGAGACGCGTGCGCCCTCCGGCGAGACTTCACGCGCGCGAGTCGCGAGCGTTTCAACGCTGAGAGGCTGCGCACCGGCGGCAACGTTCACGCGGTTGCCCTTCGAAGCCGCTTCCACCAGCTGGTGCTCATAGGTGAGCAGCAGGCCGGTGACGGACATCAAAAGGATCAGGAAGCCCGCGGCGGCACCGGCAGCGAGGTGGATCCAGAACAGTGTCTTGCGAAAGCGCGAACCGGGCACGGTGGACATCCCGTCTCCTTGATTGAAATCAAACGGGCCGCTTCAGCCCGATTCAGGTTTTGACGCACGAGATATGCAGATGGTTGACTGTCTGGAGGTCGTCAAAAATCTCCGTCCCGTCATTCAAAGGACTGCGGACATGGATTTCATCTTCTCGCTGTATGATGCGCTGGTCAGCATCCAGGTGCCGGCCGAAAAGGCTCGCGCTGTCGTCGACGCGATGGAAAGGGACATGAGCACACAACTCGCGACCAAGGCGGACCTGTCGAACTTCAGGACTGAATTTCGTTCGGATGTTCAACTCCTGCGGCAGGAAATGCACCAGGAAGTCGCGCTGGTCCGCAAGGACATGCAGCTCATGGAAAGCCGCCTCACGGTCCGCCTTGGCTCCATCATGGTCGTCGGCATCGGCGTGCTGTTCGCGGCGCTCAAGCTGGGCTGAACGCCGCGCCAGCACCTTGTCTTACGGCCGCTGGATCAGTTCGATCTTGTAGCCATCCGGATCCTGCACGAAGGCAATGATCGTGGTGCCACCCTTCAACGGGCCCGCCTCGCGCACCACGTTGCCACCCGCAGCCTTGATCGCCGCACAGGTCGCCGCGACATCCGGCACGCCGATCGCCAGGTGCCCGAAGGCCCCACCCATCTCGTAACTCGTCACGCCGTAGTTGTAGGTCAGTTCGATTTCCGTGCTGCCGTCCTTGTTGCCTTCGCCATAGCCCAGGAAAGTCACCGAGTACTTCTGCTCGGGCATGTCGACCTGGCGGAAAAGCTTCATGCCCATGATGCGCGTGTAGAAGTCGATCGAGCGCTGCAGGTCGCCGACGCGGATCATGGTGTGCAGGATATTCATGGCGGATGGGTCCCCGGTATGGCTAAGGCTGGCTCGGGAGCATAATCGCTGCATCCGAAAAGGGGGGAGACACGATGACCGTTCACCGACCGACGTCCCTGGCCGTGCTCGCGCTGCTCGCCGGCGGGCCAGCCTTGTCCCAGGCGGCCACGCCCATGGCCTGCGCCGACCTCGTGAAACTCAAGGTGCCGAACAGCACCCTGCGCATCGACAAGGCCACGGCCGTGCCCGCAGGCGTCGCGCCGCAGGTGCCCGACGCACCGCCGGGCCCCGCGGTCAAACTGCCGGCCTATTGCAAGGTCGAAGGCGTGATCGACCCGCGAACCGGCGTGAACGGCAAGCCTTACGCGATCGGTTTCGAAATCGCGCTGCCCGAGGCCTGGAACGGGCGTTTCCTGTTCCAGGGCGGCGGCGGCCTGAATGGCAGCATTCGCCCGGCCTACGGCGCACAGGCCGCGGGCGACACGTCGGCGCTGGCGCGTGGCTTCGCGGTCATTAGCAATGATTCCGGCCACAAGGGTGCCGGCTTCGATGGCAGCTTCATGCAGGACCAGGAATCACTGCTGAACTTCCTCTACCAGTCGGTCGGCAAGGTCACGGTCGCGGGCAAGCAGATCGTGGCGGCCCGCTATGGCAAGCCCGCGGACAAGTCCTATTTCGTCGGCTGCTCGACGGGTGGTCGCGAGGGCATGATCGCCTCGCAGCGTTATCCGGGCGAGTTCGACGGCATCGTGGCCGGCGCGCCGGCGATGCGCACCAACTATTCGAACCTCGCCGTGCGCTGGATCACCACCTCGCTGAACACGGCCGCGCCGAAGGATGCGAACGGCAATGCGCAGACCGACAAGGCGCTCTCGCCCTCGGACCGCAAGCTGTTCATGGATGCGCTGCTGAAGCGCTGCGATGCGATGGACGGCGCCAGCGACGGGCTGGTCTACAACGTGAAGGGCTGTGATTTCGATCCGGCCGTGCTGGCCTGCAAGGCGGAGAAGAACGACAGCTGCCTGTCGGCGCAGCAGGTGAAGGCGATCAAGCAGGGCTTCAAGGGCCCCATCGATTCACGCGGCCGCCAGGTCTATCCGGGCTTCCTCTACGACACCGGGATCGCGGCCAGCGGCCGCGGCTTGCCGGGGCTGCTCGTCACGGGCTTCGCGCCGGAAGGCGACAACCCGAAGGGCACGGAGATGGACATCGATGCGGCCGCTGCGGCGGCACACGACGGCCGTTCGATGGCCGGCGACACGGATGCCTGGACCAACCTGTCCAGCTTCCGGGGCCACGGCGGCAAGATCATTTTCTATCACGGCAACAGCGACCCCTGGTTCTCCGCGCTGGAGACGGTGCGCTATTACGAACAGGCGGCGAAGGACAACGGTCCTGCGCCCGTGCAGGACTGGAGCCGACTGTTCCTGGTGCCGGGCATGGCGCATTGCGCCGGAGGCGACTCGCTCGATCGCTTCGACATGCTCGATGCCATCGTCAACTGGGTGGAAAAGGGCACGGCACCCAAGCAGGTGCTGTCGACGGGTACGGCCTTCCCGGGCCGCAGCCGTCCGCTCTGCCCCTGGCCGCAGCACCCGCATTACGGCGGGAGCGGCGACAGCGAGCAGGCGGCGAACTTCAGCTGCCGCGAGTAATCAGGGGTCGTAAAAGACCGGTGACGTCCACGCGCGCTCCTGCAGCGTGGGCGTCACGCTCGTCGGTACCGGCAGACCGGCGCGCACGGCGAGATAGGTCGGCCAGCGCGGCGTCGGGATCTCGATGACGCGCGCGTAATAGACCGCAGGCACCGCCGCATTGAATTCCGGATCGGTCCATTCCGCTGCGAGCTGCGGTGCGCCGATACGGTTGGTATAGGTCGCCTTGTCGACCACGACCGTGCTGCCCACGGCGGGCAGCTTGCCGGTCTTCGGGTCGATGCGACGCGAGCCGGACCAGGCCACGTCGAAGACCTTCTCCTGGCTCTTCCCGTCCTTGAGCCAGACCTTGATCACCTGGATGCGGTCGAGGTTCGCGCCATCCGGATCCTTCATGGCCTGCACGATCAGCCGCGGCGCCTTGGCACCACCGCGCGTGGCGGCCTTGAGGTTGCCACCCATCGGCACGCCACCGGCATAGGCCGCGTGCACCCAGTCCTTGCGCTTCACGAGCCCCTGCGGATACGACCAGCCACCGAAGAGCCGTACCTGCATGCGCGGACCGGACGTCGCAAAGACCTCTCGGCGCTTGAGCGCGGCGAAGAGCGCCTCGCGCGTGTTCTGCTCGGCCCACACACCGGTGATGCCGCTTGCGGACAAGGCGATCTGCGGTGCGCGCACGACCTGGTTCACCTGTGTGAGCAGCTTGGGCAGGTTGTCGCCGAAGGGCAGGTCGCCGTCGCCGAGCGCGCCGGTGAAATTGTCTTCCTCGGTCGCAGAGGTTGCGGAGTGGTAATCGCTGGAGCCGGTGATGCCCAGTGCATACGGGTTCACGCCGACCTTCGCGCCGATCTCCAGGCCCCGGCCCAGTGCCTCGCGCACATAGCTGCCATGCCGATCACCGCGACCGCCGCCGGCGTAATGCTCGAGGATCTCGAAACCTGCGAATTCATCATCGGGCGAGAGATCCGGGTGCGTTTCGCTGGTGCCCTTGATCTGCGTGATTTCGGCCAGCTTCTCGTTGCGCGACTTGGTCTCGGCAAATTCACGGTCGATGGGTCGACCGTAAGAATCGGTATAGGCGAACTGCAGGCCACCGGACAGGTTGCTGTTGTGGGGGATCAGCACGGAGTCGATGCCCTTCGCACGTTGTGCGTCGGCATAGCGCCAGAGGTCTTCCGGATGGCGCGAATCCAGCGCGCTGAAGGGCAGGTCCGGATACTGCGGGCCGCGGAAGATCGCCACGCGGTGGAAGTGCGAACCACCGGGCGTGTTCGACCATTCAAAGGCGGCGAAGCTGGTGAACTTGCCCGGCTGGTTGAACTCGTTCGCCACGTCGACGACGCGCTTCCAGTTGTCCCGGCGCAGCGCCTCGACGTTCAGGTCCTTGAGCTCCACGGGCTCGCCGTAAAAGCCCGATCGCAGGATCTGCGTGAAGCCCGCGCGCGCGCCCGCGGTGAGCTGCTCGAACCAGTTGCTCTCCTCGAAGGGCGGACGCTTGTCGAGGATCTGCTTCGCGACGCCCATGTATTCGGCATGGTCCGAGACCGCAAGGAAATCCAGCGGTGCCTTGCGCTTCACCGCATGGCCGAAGTAATCCACCGCATAACCCTGGGCATATCGATACGCATCACGGGGCGTGGTCTTCACACTGGCCCAGGCGGCATCGTAGGAATTGCTGGTGTGCAGGTGCAGGTCGCCGAAATAGGCGCGTTTGTCCGCGATGACGGGGACCTTCGGATCCAGCGCCTGCGACAGGGCCGACGTCGCGATGCTGGCGCAGGCCATGGCAAGCCAGGTGGCAGGTCGAATAGTCATGCTGTTTCCCCGCGCTTTGTTATCGTCTCGCGCCATGGGCGCATTCCGGATCATGCCGATCATCCGTCGCTTTGCAAGCGAACCCCTGCCGCAGTTCATCGCGATCGGGCTCGCCCTGTTTGCCATCGCCCATGTCATGGCCGTGCGGGAAGCCCGCCCCGAAATCGTCGTTGACGCAGCCCAGCGCGACTACCAGCGCAACCAGTTCCGCGGGCAGTTCGGCACGGAGCCGGATCCGAAGCGCCTGGACGAGCTGCTGCAGACCTATGTGCGCGACGAGGTGCTGTACCGCGAGGCACTGCGACTCGGTCTCGAGCGTGATGACGAGATCATCCGGCGGCGGCTCATCCAGAAGATGGGGTTCCTGCTGGCCGAGGGCGTGGCGGTTCCCGCGCCCACGCGCGAGCAGCTTGGCGCCTACCTCGCTGCGCATGCGGAAGCCTTCACGCAGCCGGGCAGCGTGAGTTTCGAACAGCAGTTTTTCTCCGACGACGAAGCACGCGCCCGGGGCGCATTGAAACTGCTCGGACAAGGTGCCTCGATCACGGCCGATGCCTTCACGCCGGGCGAGCGCTTCACGGGCCTGGAACACTCAGAAGCCCGCAAGCTTTTCGGTGACACGCCGGTTGCCGCTGCGTTGGCGACGGCAGAAGTCGGTCGCTGGTCCGGCCCCTACCGGTCCGGGTATGGCTGGCATCTGTTGCGCGTCACGGCTCGGCAGGCGCCCGTGGCGGCACGGCTGGATGACGTGGAAGACGGTGTGCGCGAAGCCTGGCTGCGTGAAGAGCGGGAACGGGCTTCCACCGCGCGCATCGATGCGCTCGTGAAGGCCTGGCGCATCCGCATGACGGACGAGCCTCGCGCACCGTGAAGGGCCTGCTTGCCGTCTTGCTCCTGTTGCTGCTGCAGACCGCAGCCGCGCACGAGATCCGGCCCGCCTATGTCGAGATCCTTGAAGCGCAGGACGGGACGGTCACCGTCACCTGGCGCAAGCCCGTGGCCGGCGAGACGGCGCTGTCCATCCGGCCCTCGCTGTCCTCGGGCTGGCTCGAAGCCGAGCCCGTGGAGCGTCACCTGGAGCCGGAAGCCCTGACGCTGCGCTGGCGCATCGCCGCTCCGCATGCGCAGCTTGCCGGCCAGACGCTGCGGATCGTCGGGCTCGAGCACACGATCACGGATGTGTTCTTCCGGTTCCGTTTCGCGGACGGGCGCGAGTCCAGTGGCCTGATCAAGGCCGCGCACCCCGCGATGCGGATCGACGCATCCCGTGCCGCGCGGCAGGGGCGTGGCGACTACTTCCTGCTCGGGGTGGAACACATCGCGACCGGCTTCGACCACCTGCTCTATCTGTTTGCCCTGCTCCTGCTGATCGACAGCCTGCCCCGGCTCATCGCCACCATCAGCGCCTTCACGCTGGCCCACAGCATCACGCTCGCCTGCGCAGCGCTGGGCATCGTGCAGCTGCGCCCCGCGGCGGTCGAAGCCACGATCGCGCTGAGCATCGCCTACGTCGCGGCAGAGCTCGTGCGGCACCGACAGGGCAAGACGAGCCCTGCCGTGACCCGGCCCTGGCTGGTGGCGCTCGGGTTTGGCCTGCTGCACGGCTTCGGGTTCGCCAGCGCGCTGCGCGAAGTCGGCCTGCCTGACGGGCGCGCGGCGAGCACGCTGTTCGCATTCAACCTGGGGATCGAGGCAGGGCAGATCCTCTTCGTCAGCGTCGTCTTCAAGCTGTTGTGGCTGACGCGGTGGATGACACCCCGTGCAGATCGAGTCGCACGACAGCTGCTGCCCCATGCGATCGGTGGCATCGCGGCGTACTGGCTCATCGAGCGGCTCATCGCGTTCTGAAATAGCCCTAGAATCCGGCATGGATGCCAAGCAGCCGCTGCTCGCCGGCGATGAACCTTCCGCCTGCACGCTCGTCAACGAACAGGGCGCGGGCCACCTTTTCCTGGCCTGCGACCATGCAAGCCGCCGCATCCCGCGCGCGCTGGGCACCCTCGGGCTTTCCGAGCCGGATCGCTCCCAGCACATCGCCTGGGACATCGGCGCCGAGGCCGTCGCAAGACGGGTGTCGGCGTTGCTCGATGCGCCGCTGATCCTGCAGAACTGGTCGCGGCTGGTCATCGACTGCAACCGGCCGCCGCAGGTGGCCGACTCCGTGCCCGCCAAGAGCGGCGGCATCGAGATCCCCGGCAACATCGGAATCGATGACGCGGAACGCAGTCGCCGCCGCCGCGCAATCTTCGATCCTTACCAGTCCCGGCTGCGATACGCGCTGAACCAGCGCGCCGCTGCGCGCCGGTTGACCGTGCTGGTGGCGATCCACAGCTTCACACCGAACTACCTCGGTTTCGAGCGGCCCTGGCAGTGCGGGCTCATGTACCACCGCGACACACGCTTCGCGCAGGCCCTGTTGCCGCTGCTGCGCGCCGAGCCGGGCCTGGTCGTCGGTGACAACGAGCCCTATGCGATGACCGACACGAGCGATTACACGCTGCCCGTGCATGGCGAAGGCCGGCGCATCCTGCATGTCGGCATCGAGATGCGGCAGGACCTCATCACCGAGGAAGCCGGGCAGATCGAGTGGGCCGAGCGGGTCGCGCGCCTCCTGCCAGAGGCCCTCTCCACCGTGATCGCGTAATCTCGAGCACAGAACAACACGTACCGGGGAAAACCCATGAAGCGCCTGCTTTCCGCCTCGCTGCTGCTCGCCGGGCTTTGCGCCGTCAACGCCGCCCAGGCCGCGAACACGACCACCACGGGCCAGATCGTGCTGGAACCGCCGACGCTGATTGCGCTGAGCGTGGAGTGGCCCATCGAGGGCGACGACAACCGCAATGCGCGCGTCGCCGTGGAATACCGCCGCAAGGGCGATACCGGCTGGAAAACGGGCCACGACCTCATCCGCCTGCAGCGCGAGGAAGTCTTCCTGCGCGGTGCGCTGGATTACATCGCGCCGAATGCCTTTTCCGGCAGCGTCTGGGACCTGCAGGAAGACACGGACTACGAGCTGCGGCTGACGCTGACCGACCCGGATGGCGTAAACGGCCAGGACGCGCGCTCGCCGGTCGTGCAGGTCGTGCAGGCCCACACGCGCCCTGAACCCAAGGCGGCCAGCGGCGGCCGCGTGTATCACGTCTATCCGCCCGGCTTCACCGGCCCCAAGCAGCAGCCGGCCTTCGCGGGCCTGCTGGAAGCCTATTACCAGGCCGCGCTCGGCGGCGACTGGGGCCGCGCATCACCCGTGCGCGTGAAGGCAGGCGACACGATCCTGGTCCATGCCGGCGTCTACCTGAGCAAGCGCGATCATTACTCGCACGAGATCAACAGCCGCTATACCACCTGCTGCGCCACGCCCGGTGACGGCACGTACTACCTGACCGCCAAGGGCACGGCCGACAAGCCGATTGCCATCGTGGCCGCCGGCGACGGCGAAGTCGTCTTCGACGGTGACAACAACACCGTGCTGTTCAACCTGATGGGCGGCGACCATCACCTGTTCGAAGGCATCACCTTCCGCAACACCTGGATCGCGATCGAAGCCGGCCAGAAAAATATCGCGGGCTCCAAGGGACTGTCGGTGAAGCGCTCGCGCTTCGTCGATATCGGCACCGCCGTGCACTCGGATTGGTCTGGTTCGGCCGGCTTCTACATCGCCGACAACGACATGCTGGGCCGCGAGTCGTTGACGAGCCTGTTCACCTGGTACGCCATCAAGCCGTGGATCGACCTGCCGAACTTCGCCGAACGCGCGAAGATGAAGTCGTTCTATGCCGTGTCCGTGTATGGCCAAGGCCATGTGTTCGCGTACAACCGCGTACGCGGCTTCCACGATGGGCTGGACCATGTGACCTACGGCATGCCGGACGACTGGCCGAACACGCCGCGCGACCGCATGCCGGTGGCGATCGACATCTACAACAACGACATCTCGGTGATGCACGACAACTGCATCGAGACCGACGGCGCCATGCACAACATCCGCGTGCTGCGGAATCGCTGCTTCAACGCCGCGCTGGGCGCGATGAGCCCGCAGCCCATCTTCGGCGGCCCGGTCTATTTCGTCCGCAACATTGCCTATAACGCGTGGTGGGGGCCGACCAAGATCCACGGCGACCCGGCCGGCATCTTCTATTACAACAACACCTATGTCGGTGAGTTCCGCATGCTGACGCCGGCGTCGAACCTGCACCTGCGTAATAACCTGATCCTCGGCCAGGGGACGAATCCGCGCGTGCTGTCGGTCGACACCTTCACCAACTATTCGAGCTCCGACTACAACGGCTTCCGCGTGAACCCGGGTGCGGCCGAATCCTTCGCGTGGAATTCACCGCCGAAGGACGTCGTCAGCGATTACTTCCCCGAGCGCAAGCGCATCAGCACCGAGGCGCTGCCCATGTCGGAGATGTCACGCGGCCCGGGGCAGGCCGAAGGCCAGGGTCGCACGCTGGCCTGGGCGCAGTCCGTGCCACTCGAGAAACGCAGCTTCCGCACGCTCGCCGACTACCAGAAGGCCACCGGCCAGGACCGCCACAGCATCCTTGTCGATTACTCGGACTTCGTGAACGCGCCGATGCCGGATTACACCGACGTCACGCATGTCGTGGATCCGCTGTCGGTGGACCTGCAGCTGCGCAAAGGATCGAAGGCCGTCGATGCGGGCCTGGTCATCCCGAACGTGACGGACGGATTCGTTGGCAAGGCACCGGACCTCGGCGCCTATGAGCAGGGACAGCCACTGCCGGTGTACGGGCCGAGGCCGCGCTGAATCTGAAACGATTCATGAAACGATTTGCGGGACACGCAAGTCGTTGAGCCAGAAAGGGATGCCCTGGTTTTGCGGGCATTCCGTGAAATGATTGTTGAAATGATTTCGACTAGGCCATCCAGCTCATCTTGGGCTTCTTTTTCTGCGCGGCGCAGTCGCGCAGGTAGAGGTTGATCAGGTTCTGGTACGGGATCCCCGTCTCGCCCGCGAGCTGCTTGAAGTAGTCGATTGTCCCGGCATCCAAGCGGATCGTGATCTGCTTCTTGTCCTTGGACAGGTAGGGATTCGGGACCGAGTTGCTGAAGTCGTATTCGCGTTTCATGGCAGGTAACTCATGTAGAGGCGCTGTTCCTGCGACGTCGCCCGACGCGCGGAGATGATCCGTACGACGTGCTCCGCCTGCCTGTAGCAATGGCATACGACCAATAGGCGAAGCCGCAGGCTGAAGCCGATCAAGACGAAACGATCCTCGGTCTCTGAATGCTCATCGTCCAGGATCAGTCGAGCGTTCTCGTCGAAGAACGCCCCTTGGGCCTCTTCGAACGCCACGCCATGCTTCGTCTTGTTGGTCCGGTTCTTCCAGTCGTCCCATTCGAATAGGGGCTGGCTCATATGTATCACATAATTATCGAATATGGATGTGGCGCTGTACTGGTACGAGCGCCGACGGCGAGAATGACCGTCGCTCGGTTTGGCTGGAATCCGGGTTTCGGCGGCGTTCAGCCTGAATTGATGCCCGAAAGGACTGGCTTAGCGTTGCAGCGGCGACGCCCGTCAGCGGTAAACGTCCTTCCGGTGCCCGACGCGGTAGATCGTGATCTCCGACGTCGCGTCGTTGATCTCGTAGATCACGCGGTAGTTGCCCTGTCGCACGCGGAACCGCGTGTCGTATCCTGCGAGTTTCTCCGAACCGGCAGGGCGCGGATCGTCAGCCAAGGCCTGGATGCGCGCGACGATGCGTTGGCGGTCGGCTTTCGTGCCGATCTCGACCAACTCCTTTCCGGCAGAGGGTTTGAGCAGCAGCCTAAATGAGGCCACGCTGCTTCATGCCCATCACGAAGTCGTCGAAGGATTCGGCGGGCTCCGCCTGACGCTCATTGAATGCCTGAAGGTCCAGCGCATCCTCTGTCAGGGAAACCTTCACGGCGTCGTTGACCATGTCGGAGATGGACCGATCCGTCGCCGCCGCGCGCAGGCGCAGCGCCTTGTGGACCTCGGCGTCGAAGTAGACCGTGGCGCGTTTGGGCGTGCTCATGCCGTGGAATTTAGACCGACAGCGTTTTGACGTCAAGACGTCATAACGTTGTGGATCACAGACTTGGGCTTGTTATTGCGGCGAATATGCTCTCTAATCTCCGCATGTTCCGCGGTGAAAGCGCCTGGCAGTACGATTTGGGGACCTTATCGGGCCCCTTGGCCTCCGTAAGCCGGGCGCAGGGCCTGCTGCTCGGCCGGCTCGCGGACGTCAGCCCCACCCTGCGGAACCAGGCCTGTCTGGCCGCCCTGACGGCAGACGTGGTGCGCAGCAGCGAGATCGACGGCGAGGTGCTGGCCGGCGAAGCCGTACAGTCCTCGTTGGCCCGGCGCCTGGGGCTGGACGGGGTTGCGCCGGGCACCGCCGACCCGCGCGTCGACAGCCCCGTTGAAATGCTGCTGGACGCCACGGCCCGTGCCGCCGAGCCGCTGACTGCCGAGCGGCTGCAGGGCTGGCATGGGGCGCCCGTTGTCCCAGCCTCCACCGCCGAACTGCAGCGCTTCATCGACTGGGCTAACGCCGAGGGCAGCGACCCCCCGCTGGTGAAGGCCGGCCTGGCCCAGCTGTGGTTCATGACGCTGCACCCCTTCCACCAAGGCAACGGACGCACCGCCCGCGCCGTGGGCGACCTGTTCCTGGCGAGGGCCGACGGCAGCCCCCAGCGCTTCTACAGCCTGTCCGCGCAGATCCAGCGCGAGCGCAGCGACTACTACGACATCCTCGGGCGGACGCAGCAGGGCGACGCGGACGTCACGCCATGGCTGCTGTGGTTCCTCGAAGCGCTGGAGCGGGCGCTGCAGCGCGCGCAGGCAGCCGCCGACCACGTGCTGGCGAAGTCGCGCTTCTGGCAACGCTGGGCCAGCACGCCGATGAACGAACGTCAGGTGAAGCTGCTGAACCGGCTGCTAGATGGCTTCGACGGCAGGATCAGCAGCAGCACCTGGGCAAGGGTCGCGGGCTGCTCGCCGGACACCGCGCTGCGCGACATCACCGAGCTGATGGCGATGGGCGTCCTGGAGAAGTTGCCGGGCGGGGGAAGGAGTACGGGGTACAGGCTCGTTTAATGAGTCACCGATCTGACAACAATCTGTAGACAGAGCTACGGCATGGTTGCTTGAAAACACCAGTAAGCGGCGTCAATCGATTCCAAGCTGAAGCACGGGCTTTCGCCACAAAACGAGAGCAGGCAACGGCCCTGCAAAACCACACGCGGTTTGTAGTAATGAGGCCTTCTCACCTGGTACGCTCTCCCGCCATCCAGTAAACACAGAAGTCCGTGAAGAACCCCTCCCCAATTCAAGTCGTAGACATATTCG
>CANGMU010000042.1 GCA_947454665.1 Pseudomonadota bacterium
CGGACGACCGGCGTGGTGTATTCGGCGTGTGCGACGACGTAATTGACGAGCGGCGTAGCGGGACGAGCGCCCGCAGGATGCGTGTCCAAGGGTGTCGTGTAACTTGGCAGCGCAGCCCTGTCCCCCACGGCCTGCACGGCCATTCCAGACGGCGCAGCGCGTTCCCCGACGACTGTCGCAGGCACCACGGACTGGGTGGTGGTCGCCAGCAAGGCCGGCGACTGGGGCGCCTGGTTGCGCATGACGACGATGGCCATGAGGGCGACGCCGGCAGCCAACCCGGAACCGAGGGCCATCGTGCGCCAGCGTGAGGCCACCGGGACCGGCGCCGCGGGCACCCCCGACGACGACTCGACGGCCAGCACGGGCTCCCGCTCCAGGGCGAGACCGACGCGGTCCGCGAGGCCGAGGCGACCGCGGGCCGGCAGCGCCAACGGGTCGCCGCGCAAGCTGGCGCCAATCACTGCATAGCGGCTCCAGCTTGCCCGCAATGCGGGATCCTTGAGGAGCCGCCGGGTGACCAACTCCGCCTGAGCGGGATCCAACTCCCCGTCAAACAGTGCGGAAACCTGGCTGTTGCGTTCCTGTTCGTTCATCCCAACTCCTCGGCACGTCCCAGACCGCCCTCGAAGACTTCGGCGAGCTTGCGATCAATGGCCTCGCGGGCCCTGAAGATGCGCGACCTGACGGTGCCCACCGGACAGTCCATCGTGGCCGCGATTTCCTCGTAACTGAGCCCTTCCAGTTCCCTGAGCACGATCGCCGTGCGCAGGTCTTCCGGCAGCGCATCGATCGACCGGTTGACGATCGTCCGGATCTCTTCCGTCAACACCAGCGCTTCGGGCGTCTCGGTATCGGCCAGCCGCGCCTGCATGTCGTAAGAAGATTCCGCATCCTGCAGGTCGAGGTCGAAACCAACCGGATTGCGATCGCGTGACACGATGGCGTTCTTGGCCGTGTTGATCGCGATCCGGTACAGCCAGGTGTAGAACGCGCTGTCCCCGCGGAAATTCGGCAGCGCCCGGTAAGCCTTGATGAAGGCCTCCTGCGCCACGTCTTCCGCATCAGCCGGGTCGCGCATGTACCGCATCACGAGCTTGACCACCTTGTGCTGGTACTTGAGCACCAGTACGTCGAACGCGCTCTTGTCCCCGCGCTGAACGCGTTGCACCAGGCTCAGGTCGCTCGCGTCGGCGCTCATCTGCAGTCACGAACTCCCGCGTGGCGGTCGCACGCCCTGCGACCTGAATGGACAGCCTTCGGCAAGGAAAGTTCGATGCCGGACGGACAAGCCTGCAGCTTACCGCAGTTCGTCCGTCCGACGGCCCAGGCGACGCAGCGCACGCCACAGCGAGGCAGCCTCGGCGGGCGGCAACGCGCGGGAGTCGATGAAGACCCGATAGCGACGCCTGCCCTGCAGCAGCAGCCAGGCAAACCGGCCAGCACGGAGACTGCCATGGCACAGGTGCACCGCTTCCCGTTCGCCACGGGACGACTGGACTTCGAAGCCCTCGGCGTCCCAGGCAAGCCCGAGGACGGCCCCTCCCCCTTGCCGCAGCAGATCCCTGCGCAGCGCCGGCACCGCGAACAGGGACGCCAGAGCCGCCAAGAGAGTGCGGGGCAACCGCCCCTCGCCCGCGGGCAACGCAGCCAGAACGGGCAGGATCAGGAGGAGGAATGACCAGGCCAGCGCCACGGAATAGGCCGGTCGCAGCAGCACCTCGCAGCCTTCAGCCGGGCGGCTTTCGGAGCTGGTCGATGAGGGGCTGGAGTTCGGTATCTTCGGCAGGGACACCCGCTACGAGATACGCCGCGATCTGCGGGTCCGGCAATTCGAGAAAAGACTCAAATCGCCCCCTTTCCGCCTCGGAAGCAGCGGGCCAGCGCTCGCGCAGGTAGCGCGTGAGCAGGAGGTCCAGCTCTTTCATGCCACGACGGCAACGCCAGCCCAGACGACCGACGCGTCCCGCTTCGTCTGGCGTGCTCAGTGCTCGCGCTCCGCGAGCATCGACTTGATTTCGCCGATGGCCTTGGCCGGATTGAGGTCCTTCGGGCAGGCCTCGGCACAGTTCATGATCGTGTGGCAGCGATACAGCCGGAAAGCATCGTCGAGCGCATCAAGCCGCTCGCCAGTCGCATCGTCACGGCTATCGATGATCCAGCGATAGGCCGCGAGCAAGGCAGCCGGCCCCAGGTAGCGGTCCGAGTTCCACCAGTAGCTCGGACAGGACGTGGAGCAGCAGGCGCAGAGGATGCAGGCCGACGGGCGGTCGATCTTTTCCTGGTCTTCCTTGGACTGCAGGCGTTCGCTGTCCGGCGGCGCCGGCGTGCGCGTGGTGAGCCAAGGCTTGACGGCGGCGTACTGCGCGTAGAACTGCGTGAGGTCCGGGATGAGGTCCTTCACCACCGGCATGTGCGGCAGCGGATAGATCTTCACGTCAGCGCTCTTAACGTCGCTGCAGGCCTTCGTGCAGGCCAGCGTGTTGACCCCATCGATGTTCATCGCACAGGAACCGCAAATGCCTTCGCGGCAGGAACGGCGGAAGGCGAGCGTCGAGTCGACCTCGTTCTTGATCTTCAGCAGCGCGTCGAGAACCATCGGGCCGCAGGCGGCCATATCGATCTCGTAGCTGTCGATGCGCGGGTTCTCGCCGCTGTCCGGATCGAAACGGTAGATGCGGAAGGTGCGCGGCTTCTTCGCGCCCGCGGGTGCCGCGTGCTGCTTGCCGTTCTTGTTGATCCGCGAGTTGGGCGGGAGCAGGAATTCAGCCATGACGAAAGGTTCCTGGTTCTAGATCGCCGATCAGTACGTGCGCGCCTTCGGCGCAACCGTCTCGACGTCGGTGGTCAGCGTGTTGAGGTGGACCGGCCGGGCATCCAGGCGCGTGGCGCCCGACGCATCGACCCAGCACAGCGAGTGCTTCATCCAGTTCACGTCATCACGGTCCTTGTAGTCCTCGCGCGCGTGGGCGCCGCGGCTTTCCTTGCGGTTGCCGGCCGAGACGATCGTCGCCGTCGCCTGCAGCAGCAGGTTTTCCAGCTCCATCGTCTCGATGAGGTCCGTATTCCAGATGAGGCCGCGGTCGCTGACCTTCACATCCGAGAAACTGGCGAAGGTCTTCGCGAGCTTCTCGCGGCCCTCGTCGAGCGAGGACTGGGTGCGGAACACGGCGGCGTCGCGCTGCATGGTCTGCTGCATCTCGAGGCGGATCTCCGCCGTGCCGCGCGAGCCGTTCGCATGGCGCAGGCGATCAAGGCGCGCGACGGCCTGGTCTGCAGAATCCTTGCGCAGCGGACGATGCGACGTGCCCGGCTTGAGCGTCTCGGCGCAATGGCGCGCAGCCTCCCGACCGAAGACGACAAGATCCAGCAGCGAATTCGAACCGAGGCGGTTCGCACCGTGGACCGATACACAGGCCGCCTCGCCGACAGCGAGCAAGCCCGGGACGACCGTGTCATCCGCGCCGCTGACCACTTCTCCGTGGTAATTGCAGGGGATGCCGCCCATGTTGTAATGCACCGTGGGGATCACCGGGATCGGCTCGCGGTTCACGTCCACGCCCGCGAAGATGCGCGCGCTCTCTGCGATACCAGGCAGACGCTCCTTGATGACCTCGGGTCCCAGGTGCTCGAGGTGCAGGTGGATGTGGTCACCCAGCTCACCGACTCCGTGGCCGGCGCGGATCTCCATCGTCATCGCGCGGCTGACGACATCGCGAGAAGCCAGATCCTTCGCGTTGGGCGCATAGCGCTCCATGAAACGCTCGCCCTTGGAGTTGGTGACATAGCCACCCTCACCTCGCGCGCCTTCCGTGATGAGGCAGCCCGAGCCATAGATGCCCGTCGGGTGGAACTGCACGAACTCCATGTCCTGCACGGGCAGGCCGGCGCGCAGCACCATGCCGCCGCCGTCGCCTGTGCAGGTGTGCGCCGACGTCGCGGAGAAATAAGCGCGGCCATAGCCACCCGTCGCCAGCACCACGCGGTGGGCGCGAAAGCGGTGCAGCGAGCCGTCGGCCAGGTTCAGCGCGGTGACGCCGCGGCAGGCGCCGTCTTCCATGATGAGGTCGAGCGCGAAATATTCGATGAAGAACTCGGCCTCGTTCTTGATCGACTGCTGGTACAGCGTGTGGAGCATCGCGTGGCCAGTGCGGTCGGCCGCGGCGCAAGTGCGCTGCGCGATGCCCTTGCCGTATTCAGTGGTCATGCCGCCGAAGGGACGCTGGTAGATGCGGCCCTCGCCCGTGCGGGAGAACGGCACGCCGTAGTGTTCCAGTTCGATGACGGCAGCCGGGGCTTCCTTGCACATGAACTCGATCGCGTCCTGGTCACCGAGCCAGTCGGAGCCCTTGACCGTGTCGTACATGTGCCAGCGCCAGTCGTCCGGCCCCATGTTGCCCAGCGCGGCGCTGATGCCGCCCTGTGCCGCGACCGTGTGGCTGCGCGTGGGGAAGACCTTGGTGAGGCAGGCCGTGGAAAGACCGGCTTCGGCCAGGCCCAGCGTGGCACGCAGGCCGGCGCCACCGGCGCCGACAACCACGACGTCATAGGTGTGTTCAGTGAAGGTGTAGGCAGACATGATCGTTGCGTGTTCCGTGATCGGTCAGTGCGCGCCGAAGGCGATCTTCAGCACGGCGAAGAGGCCGCCCGCGGCGACCAGGACGTGGACGAACTGCGAGGCGGTGATCGCGAACAGCTTCAAGCCGTGGCCGTGGACATAGTCCTCGATGATGACCTGCACGCCCAGCTTCGAGTGCCAGGCAGAAGCAGCCACGAACAGGCAAGCCAGCACCGCCTGCCAGGGCGAAGACAACCACGCGACCACTGCGGCGTAGCCGAAGCCACCCATCGAAAGCAGCGAACAGACGAACCACACGGACAGCGGCACCAGCGCAAAGGCCGAGACGCGGTGGAGCGCCAGCCAGTGGTGCACGCCATTACGGGCCGAGCCGCGGCGCAGGCCGCGCGTCACGTTGGCGCCGCTCACGGACGCACCCCCGTCGGGCAGAAGAAGAGATAAAGCAGGCCCACCGAGACCAATACGACGGCGATGACGAGCCAGCGACCGCTGGCCCGCGCCTGCGGTTTCTCGAAGCCGTAACCGAAATCCCAGAAGATGTGGCGGATGCCGGCGCCAAAGTGATAGACGAAAGCGACCAGCCACGCGGCAAGGACAACCTGGAACGGTCCGTGCGCCAGCGCAGCAGTGACACGCGCGTACGCCTCAGGGCCCGCGGCTGCGGCCATCAGCCAGCAGGCCAGCATCAGGAGCCCGGCCGACAAGGCGATGCCGGTGGCCCGGTGCAGGATGGACAGGGACATGGTGTACGCGAAGCGATACACCGACAGATGTGGAGACAGGGGTCTGGCTGGCATGCGTCCTACCTTTCAGAAATCGATGCAGCGGCCCTTGCGTTCCCAGTCGCCGTAGCGCGTCGGCTCAGGCCCTTCGGGCCCGCCGATCTCGGGCGGCTTGGGCTTCTCGGCCACAGGCGACAGATCCTGTCCCACCGAGGTCTGGCCGTCGGTCAGAAGCGGGTTGTCGCGCATGGGCTGCATGGACAGCAATTGTGCCAGAATCGGCAGCCTTTCGTGGGTCCCTGCCGCATGAAACCTTCCGTATTCACGCCCCTGCCCGAGCTCGGCGTCCTGCTGGTCGCCGGCCCCGACGCGCGTCGGTTCCTGCAGGGCCAGCTTTCCAACGACCTCGAGCGGCTCGAGCTCGAACCAGGGCTCCGTGCTGGCCTGCACAGCCCCCAGGGGCGGGTCATCGCGATCCTGCAACTGTTCCCGTCCGGCCAGGACGTGCTGGCCGTGACGTCCCGTGAACTGGTCGCACCCCTTGTAACCCACCTGCGCCGTTACCTGCTGCGGGCGAAAGCACGCGTTGAGGACGCCTGCGCCGGCCATCGCGTGTTCGGCGTGAGCGATGACGCTGGGCGCCGACTGCTGCTCCTGACCGCCGACGCCGCACCGCTGGGTGGCCAGGAAGGCACTGCCGAGGATTGGCGGGCGGCAGACATCGCAGACGGCCTGCCCCAGGTCACGACGGCGACCAGCGGCCAGTTCGTGGCGCAGATGCTGAACCTGGACCGGGTCGGCGGTATTTCCTTCACCAAGGGCTGCTACACCGGGCAGGAAATCATTGCCCGCGCCCATTACAGGGGCCGCGTGAAGCGACGTCTGCAGCGATTCGAAATCAGCAACGAGGGTGATCTGGTCTCGGGGCAGCGGATAAGGCTTGCGGATGGCCGTACCGCTGACATTGTGACTGCCGTACGCGTGGACGACAGCCGCCAGGAGTGCCTTGCTGTGACAGCCCTGCCGGGAACCGGCGCAGACCCTGCCAGCGCAGAGCCCCCGCTGACGGCTGACGATGAGAAGACCGTGTCGTCCCGGCCCCTGCCGCTGCCCTACGCCCTCGACGAGGGCTAACGCGGATCGCCGGGCGAAACCGGCGCTCTCAACAACGCCTTGTTGCCAACCCGGCAGTTGTCACCGAACTGCTTGGCGGCCGATTCGCCTTCGGCCTGCAGCTCGCGGAGCTTGCCGTCGCGTTCCTTCCCGAGGGCCGCCTGTTCTGACTGAGGCGCCTTCTGGATTTTGACCGCATATTGCGAGCGAACGCTGTCCGCCTGAATGCGGAACTGCTCACGCATCTCCGACTCGACCTTGTGGCAATCCTGGCTCAACACCACGCGATCGCGGTTCTGTGCCTTGCCAGAGGGACGCAGCGTGCGCTCCGTCGGCGGCCGCGCCGCATCGACGCCCGGTGGAGGAAGCGCCTGCGCCTGCACAGTACCGGTCAGCACGGCAGCGCCAACGAGGGACAGCGACAGGATCCTGATGGGGTTGAAACGGCTCATGTCGCGTCCTCCAGTGGGTGTCAGTCGGTCTTCGGCATGAAGTCGCCGCGGCGGACGTGGTACTTCAGCGTCTTGCGGATCGCCGTGTTGAAGTCCGTCGTCGGCTCCCAGCCCAGCTTTGCCTTTGCGCGATGCACAGCCGGAACGCGAGCCTGGATGTCCTGGTAGTACTTGCCGAAATAGGTCTGGCTTTCCACGGTCTCGACCGTCGCGGAGTCGGCCAGATGCGCGTACTCCGGAATGTCGCGGAACGCGCCGATGACGGCCTTCGCAAGTTCCTCGACCGACACATCGTTCTTCGGATTGCCGATGTTGAAGATCTGGCGCGTGGCGCAGCCGTCCTTGTTCTCGATGATGCGGATCAGGCAGTCGATCGCATCGTCGATGTACGTGAAGGAGCGGCGCTGGCGGCCGCCGTCGACAAGACGGATCGGCTGTCCGTGGAACACGTTGGCGAGGAACTGCGTGAACACGCGCGAGCTGCCTTCCTTGGCCTCGTGGATATCGTCGAGGCGGGGACCGATCCAGTTGAACGGACGGAACAATGTGTAGTCGAGGTTGTCGCGCACGCCATAGGCGAAGATCACGCGGTCCAGCAACTGCTTGGAATTGGCATAGATCCAGCGCTGCTTGTCGATCGGGCCATACACGAGGTTGCTCTCTTCCTCGTCCAGCACCGGGTCCGGGCACATGCCGTAAACCTCGGACGTCGACGGAAAGACGATGCGCTTGTTGTACTTCGCGCAGAGGCGGACGATCGCGAGATTGGCCTCGAAATCGAGTTCAAAGACGCGCAGCGGGTTCTTCACGTACTGCGTCGGGTTGGCGATCGCAACGAGGGGGACGATGACGTCGCACTTGCGGACGTGGTACTCGATCCATTCCTTGTTGATCGTGATGTCGCCTTCGACGAATTTGAAGCGCGGCTTGCCGAGCACGGCATCGAGTTTGTTGTCTGCGATGTCCATGCCAAAGACCTCCCAGTCGGTCTTCGCGAGGATCGATTCGGTCAACGCACTTCCGATGAAGCCGTTGGCGCCGAGGATCAGTACCTTGAGGGACATGGCGTATTCCTTGAGTCTGGAAGTCGATTCAAACAATCAGTCGATGGCGACGGCGAGGTTGCCGGAGCGGCCCGGCACGGTACCCTCGCGAACCACACGCCGAGGCAAGGCGGTGCGATCGAGGCCGGCCGCCAACTCACTCAGCGTCGTGAACGTATAGCCCTGCTCGCGCCAACCGGCGAGCAAGCGGTCGAAATCGGCGAGCAGGCGCCGGCCTTCGAGTTCGGCGTGGAGAGTATAGACGTGGTCACCCGGGGCAGCCGCTGTCAGCTTCAGCAACCAGCCGATAGGGTCCCTTCCCGCCTCGTCATCGCCACCGAGGATCTCGTCCAGCGTCGGCAAGGTGGTGGGAACCTGCAGGACATCCAGCGTGCGACCTCCGACGACCGGCAGGAAGGGCGTACCGCCGCGCGTGTCGGAAGCCAGCGTGAAACCCAGGTCTGCTTCAGCCAGCAGCGCCGCGTCGGGCATCTGCCAACCAGCGGCGCCATGCACGGTGGGCCGGTATCCGAAGACTTCGGTGAAGCGGGCCACGGCCCGCTCCATTTCACGCCTCGCGAGGGCAGGTCCGCCGCGAGGCAAATCGTCCTGCCAGCGGGCATGGTCGAAACAGTGCACGCCGACCTCGTGTCCAGCCGCGGCAACGCCACGCAGGATGTCCGCGCAACGGCGACCGATATCCGGCCCGGGCAACAGCGTGCCGTAAAGCAAGGTCTTGAGGCCGTAATGCTCCAGCACTGATGTACGCGATACCTTGGACAGGAAACCCGGACGGAACACGCGCTTGATGGCGCGGCCCGTGTGGTCGGGACCCAGCGAAAACAGGAAGGTCGCCGGCGCTTCATGGCGACGGAGCACGTCGAGCAACGCCGGCACACCTCGGCGCGTGCCGTCGTACGTATCGACATCGACCTTCAGGACAAGTTTCACGAGGCAGCCTTCGTTGGAAGTTTCTGCGGTGCGACGAGCGAAGCGGCCCAGGTCGGAACATCGACGGCCTTGCCGTCGACCTCGATCTCCAGCAGGCGCAGCGTGTGACCATCACCGCAACGCGCATACAACCGACCGTCCAGCGCGAACAGCACGGGCCCTGGCGCAGCGGGCGCATCGACGGCAACGCACAGGCTGCGGAACACCCGAACGGTCACTGCATCGAAGTGCGTGCGCGCGGCCGGAAACGGCGGCGCCACCGCACGGATCAGGTTGTGGATTTCAGCTGCGGAACGGCTCCAGTCGATTTCGCCATCCTGGGGACGACGAGCACCGAAATAGCTACCGGCCGCGAGGTCCTGGACGATGTCCGGCGCGGTGCCGGCGACGATGCCGGGCAGCGAACGGTGCAGCACGAGCTCTGCCGCGGGGCATACCTTGCGGAACACGTCGAAGGCCGTGTCATCAGGCAGGATCGGCACGGCCATCTGGTCGACCAGATGGCCGGCATCGGGCTTCGCCGTCATGCGGTGCAGGCTCGCGCCCGTGACCGTGGCGCCCTTCACCACCGCCCAGTTCACCGGAGCACGACCGCGAAACTGCGGCAGCAGCGAACCATGCATGTTGAAGGCACCGCGCGTCGCACAATCCAGCAGGGCCTGCGGGATCATCCGGCGGTAATAAAACGAGAACAGGAAGTCAGGCTTGAGGACGCGGACACGCTCGAGAAGCTCCAGCGACTGGGCATCCTCGGACAGGTGCAGGGGCAAATCACGCTCCAAGGCAAATCGCGCAAGGCTGCCATACCACTGCGTCTCGCTCGGATCATCGGCATGCGACGCAACGAGAAGAACCTGAATGCCTTGGGCCAGCAGCGTCGCCGTGCAGCGGATGCCGACGTCGCCGTAACCGAAGACGACCGCTGTCGTCACGGCGTATTCCGCTCGTCACCGGGCGCGAGCACGGCCTCGATGCGGTACCGCGGTCTAGCCCTCACCTGCATGTAGATACGGCCGACGTACTCACCGAGCAGCCCGACGCCCGCCAGCAGGATGCCGATCAGGAAGAAGGCGATGGCGAACAGCGTGAACACGCCCTCCACTTCCGAACCCAGCATCAGGCGGCGCACGACGAGCAGGACGAACAGCGCCAGCGACAGGGCCGACACCAGGGCACCCAGCAGCGAAAACACCTGCAAGGGCACGATCGAGAAACCGGTCATCAGGTCGAAGTTCAGACGCAGCAGCGAATAGAACGAATATTTGGACTCGCCAGCCTCGCGCTCTGCATGCGACACGCTGATCTCCGTCGGAGAACGCGCGAACAAATAGGCCAGCGCGGGAATGAAGGTGTTCATCTCCGGACAGGCATTCACCGCATCGACCACGTTGCGGCCATAGGCCCGCAGCATGCACCCCTGGTCGGTGATGTGGATGCGGGTCGTGCGCTCGCGGATGCGGTTCAGCATGCGCGACGGCAGCACGCGCCAGACACTGTCCTGGCGACCCGAGCGGATCGTGCCGACGTAGTCATGGCCCTTGTCCACTTCGGCGAGCAGGCGCGGAATCTCGTGCGGCGGATTCTGCAGATCGGCATCCAGCGTGATCACCACCTTGCCGCGGGATTGGGCGAAGGCCGCGAGGATGGCGTTGTGTTGGCCGAAGTTGCCGGCAAGCAGCACGACCCGCGTCACGTCCGCGCGCTTCTGGCACTGCTCTCTCAGCAGGGAGGCGGAACGGTCGCGGCTGCCGTCGTCGACGAACAGGATCTCGTAACTGCGCGCCATGCCGTCGAGCACCGGATAGAGCGCATCGAACAGCGAGGCCAGTCCGGCTTCCTCGTTGTAGACCGGAATGACGATGCTGACGTCAGGGATTCTCATCGCGCGTTCTCCGCCAGGATGCGGCACAGGACATCACAGACACGGTCGACGTCATTGTCCTGCATCGCCGGGAACAGCGGCAGGGTGACGGTTTCGCGTCCGATGCGCTCCGCATTGGGAAAATCGCCTTCCGCATAGCCGAGCTTGCGGTAATGGCTGAACAGATGGATGGCCGGGTAATGCACGCCGACGCCAATGCCCTGCGCCTTCATCAACGCGATGAAGCCGGCACGGTCGATCTTGAGCTGCGAGAGATCCAGCAAGGGCGCGAACATGTGCCAGCTGTGGCTGGCATCACCACGCGCCGGCAGGCGCAGGCGCGACTCACCGGCCAGTAGATCGAAATAACGACCGGCAAGCTCGCGGCGGCGGTCATTGAAACCATCGAGCAAGGGCAATTGCCCAAGCCCGACGCGTGCGGCGACATCGGTGAGGTTGGCCTTGCCGCCTGGCAGGCTCACTTCCATCGTGCCGTCGGCGTTGCGGTCGAGGCCATGGAACCGGTGCAGGTCGATCGCACGCAGTTCCGCCGGATCGTCGGCGACCAGCGCCCCGCCTTCCAGCGTCGTCATGTTCTTGTTCGGGTGGAAGCTGAAGCAGACCAGATCGCCCTGGGAACCGATGCGGCGACCCGGCAAGCCGGAACCAATGGCATGTGCAGCGTCTTCGATCACGCGCAGGCCGTGTCCGTCGGCGATGCCGTAGAGCCGTTCCATGTCCACCGGCAAGCCGGCGAAGTGGACGGGCATCAGGGCCATCGTCGCAGGCGTGATCGCCCGTTCCACGGCATCGAGGTCGATGTTGCGCGTATCCAGGTCAACGTCGACGAACACTGGCCTTGCGCCGACCCGCGCGATGACATTGGCGGTCGCGACAAAGCTCATGGCCGGCGTGATGACTTCGTCGCCAGGGCCGATCCCCGCCGCCAACAGCGCGATTTCCAGCGCAGCCGTGGCCGACGTCATCACCTTAACCGGACGGCCGCCGACATAGTCGGACAGTGCGGACTCGAGCTGCGCCACGTTCGGCCCGGTCGCGAGCCAACCGCTGCGCAGCACTTCAACGACGCCCTGGATCGTGGCCTCGTCGAGACTGGGTCGGGTGAACGGCAGGAAGGGCGTCGTCATGGATGCTCCACGATCACGAATTCCGGGTATTCGGCAAGCACATGGATCCGCGCACCCAGCGCCTCCATCGGCGCAACGTGCTGGCGTCCGACGAGCGCCACGCCCTTGCCACCGGCGGACCACTCTCGCACGAATGCCTCGAGGCCAAGCGGTTGCTGGCTGCCGTCCTTGTCGAACTGGAACTGCAGTTCACCGGTGTATTCCACGAGTCGGCAGATCTTGCCCACTTCGAAAGTCAGCGACTGTAGGTAGTTCCCCACGCAGTAGAACGGCGCACCGGCCGCGATCCGCGGAGCCAGTTGCGCCTGCGCACCGGGCGCACCCCGCAAGGTCGCCATCAGGTTCGAACCACCGAGGAACACCATCCAGCACAGGTACAGCCCCAGGCTCAGCGCCAGCAAAGCAGCCCGCGCCGCGTTGCGCCGCCAGCACAGGAAGGCCAGCACCACACCCCCCGCCGCGCAAAACCCACCAGCCATCGCCCAGTACGACACGGCCAGATAGAAGGCCCGCTTCAAACTGTCAGGGGCCAGCTGCGTCAAGAGAACATGCGACCCGAGCAGCAACAGCGCCAGCACACCCGCCGCACCCAGCAGCACCGCGCGGGAGCGGGAAGACAGGCCGCGATCCAGTTCACGCCCCACCAACAAGGCCAGCGGTGGCATCGCGGGCATGATGTAAGGCGCGAGCTTCGAGCCGGACAGCGAGAAGAACACCACGACCACAACGCCCCAGACCGCCAAAGCCGTCGCCGGATCGAAGCGGCCCGTGCTTCGCGAGGCCATGGCCTGCCACGCTCCGCGCAGCATGTGCAGCGTCCAGGGCAAGGCTCCGACCGCGAAAACCGCGACGAAGAACCACCACGGTTCCTCGCGGTGATGTTCGTTCGTCAGGAAGCGCGTGAAGTGCTCGTGGACGAGGAAGAACCAGGCGAACCGCCCATCACGCAATCCGAGCGCGATGAGCCAAGGCAGACAGAGCACCGCGAACACCAGGACGCCCTTGCCGAGATGCAGACGACGCCAGATGCCGGTGTCCCGCCGCAGAAGACTGTAAGTCGCCAGGGCAAGGACCGGCACCGCACCGGCCACCAGGCCCTTCTGCAGGAATCCCAGGCTCACCGCGACCCAGCACCACAGCATCCAGCGGCGATTTTCGACCTCCGTCGCCCCTTCGCGCTGGGCCAACAGAAAGGCACACAGCGCCGCCGTCAGGAAAAAGGTCAGCCCCATGTCGAGCAGGTTCAACTGCCCGACCGTCATGTACAGGGGAGTCGCCAGAAGGACCAGGGCTGCTGCATCACCAGCACGCGCGCCCCAGAGTTTCCGTCCCGTGACTTGCACGATCACCAGGCCGCCGATGCCGAGCGCGAGGTTCCAGAGGCGGGACACCCAGTCATCGATACCGAAGACGCGATAGGCGATCGCCGTGGCCCAGTACTGCAGCGGCGGCTTTTCGATGTAAGGCAGGCCATTCAGGTGCGGCACGACCCAGTCGCCGCCCACCAGCATTTCACGCGGAATTTCCGCGTAGCGTCCTTCGTCGGGCTGCACGAGATCGCGCCAGCCGTTGCTGAACAGCGTCAGCGCCACGACCAACACCAGCACGATCATCCGCCATCGCGAGTCCGTCCCGATCTGCTTCATGCCCATGGCTCCTAGAGATCCACGAGTTGCACGTCCCGCGCCTGGATCGGGCTGCCGAGGAAGGTGGCGCCCACCCGCGCGAAACGATCGACGCCATCGGTGGCCAGCAGCTCCAGGCCGCCAGTGCCCTGCCCTGCCCGCAGGCCGCGTGCGTCCAGCAACTCGAGCAAGGCCCCGGCGACCGCAGCGCTGGAGTCGACGATCGCCACGTC
>CANGMU010000043.1 GCA_947454665.1 Pseudomonadota bacterium
GACGCCGCTCATGCGCTCCGTCAGGGCATAGACGCAGGCCCCGGTCAGCGTCGCGAAATCCACCATCAGTTTCGGCTTGGCGCGTGCGGCCAGATGCAGCGTGTCCGCCAGCACCATGCGGCCTTCGGCATCGCTGTGGATGACCTGGATCGTCGTGCCATTGGCCGCGCGGATGATCTCCTGCGGCCGATAGGCCTTCGGGCCGATGTTGTTCTCGGTGATCGCCAGCCAGGCTTCGGCGGGGAAGGGTGCCTTCAGCGTGGACAGTGCGACCAGCGAGGCCAGCGCCACGGCGCTGCCGGCCATGTCCGTGTGCATGTCGAGCATGCTGCGGTGTGGCTTGAGGTTCGTGCCGCCCGTATCGAAAAGAATGCCCTTGCCCACCAGCGTCACGTCCGGGCGCGCGGCCTTGCGTCCCTTGGGCGCGTAGGTCAGCTGCGCGATACCGGCATCGCGCGAGGCATTGCCGCGGCTCACCGCGAGGAAGGCGCCGGCGCCGAGCTTCTTCAAGGCCGGTTCGCCATGCCACTTCAAGGTGAGCCCATGGCGACGGGCCAGTTGCCCCAGCAAGCGACGGTAACCGGCTGCATCGAGCACATTCGGGGGCAGGGCGGCCAGGTGCCGCACGAGATTGGTGCCCTCGGCCGTGGCCTGCCAGCGTTTCACCGGCGCGCCTTCGGCACCGAATACATCAACCCGTTCGACGCGATGCGGCGGCGGGTCCTTGGGTTTGCGGGACTTGGCCGTCGGCAGGTGGAAGCTGTGCGCCGCGATCGCGGCATACAGGGCTTCCTGGTGGGCCGAGCGATCCTCAGGCCTGGCTGCCGTCACCACCACGCCGATCCGCTTGGCGTCCGGGCGCAGGGCGAGGGCCTGCTGCACCAGTTTGCCGGCCGCGGTCAGCAGTTCGAAGGAACTGGCCCCGGACTTGCAGTACCCCAGCACGGCCGCGGCATCACGGGCGCCGCCCAGGGTGCTCGCGCGCACGTCGCCGTGGTGGCGGGCTGGCGTTCTGTCGTGCAGGGCTTGCCAGCGCGCCTTGTCAGGCAGCGCGGGCGGCGCAGCATCGACCGGGATCAGGACGAGGCAGGCGTCGAGGGTGGCAAGTTCGGCGGCGGTCGGAAGGCCCGGCAGGGCACGGATCGCGGGGCTGCCGGAATCGGGCAGAAGACTGGGCATGGCGGCTGCTTGAGAGGGTGTGTTGACGGGTCCACGCGCGGGAGGCGTTTGCTTGACCCTGATGGACTAAAGCCGGATCATCGCGCGCGTCGCTGCGGCGGTCCGTGCATCGTAGCACAGCGTCGCTGCTGGATTTTTTCCCAAAACGGGGCGCCAACAGGCATCGCGAATGACCGATTTCCAGAAGATTCCCGACCTCGATCCCCAGGAAACCCGCGAGTGGCTCGAGTCCATCGACTCCGTGCTCCGCAATGAGGGTGCCGACAGGGCCCATTTCCTCCTCGAGCGTCTGATCGACCATGCGCGCCGTTCCGGCGCCTACCTGCCTTACAAGCCCAACACGGCCTACGTGAACACGATCGCCGTGGGCCAGGAACCGGATTATCCCGGTGACCGGGCCATCGAGAAGCGGCTCGAGGCGTACATGCGCTGGAACGCCGTTGCCATGGTGCAGCAGGCGAACAAGGTGTCCTCCGAATACGGCGGCCACCTCGCGAGCTACGCCTCGTCGGCCACCTTGTATGAAGTGGGCTTCAACCACTTCTGGCGTGCCCACAGTGATGCGCACCCGGGCGACATGGTCTTCATGCAGGGCCACAGCTCGCCGGGCGTTTACGCCCGTGCCTTCCTCGAAGGCCGCCTCGGCGAAGACAACCTCAAGCGCTTCCGCCAGGAAGTGGGCGGCGGCGGCCTGTCGTCCTATCCGCATCCCTGGCTGATGCCGGACTTCTGGCAGTTCCCGACCGTCTCGATGGGCCTCGGCCCGATGATGGCGATCTACCAGGCCCGCTTCGTCCGCTACATGGAAAACCGCGGCCTCGTGCCGAAGACCGACCGCAAGGTCTGGGCCTTCTGCGGCGATGGCGAGATGGACGAACCGGAGTCGATGGGCGCGCTCACCCTGCCGGTGCGCGAAGGCCTCGACAACCTCGTGTTCGTCGTCAACTGCAACCTGCAGCGCCTCGACGGTCCGGTGCGTGGCAACGGCAAGGTCATCCAGGAACTGGAAGCGGCCTTCCTCGGCGCTGGCTGGAACGTCATCAAGGTGCTGTGGGGCAACCGCTGGGATCCGCTCCTTGCGAAGGACACCAGCGGCATCCTGCGTGCCGTCATGGAAGCCACGGTCGACGGCGAGTACCAGGCCTTCAAGGCGAAGGGCGGCACGTTCACGCGTGAGCAGTTCTTCGGCAAGCACCCTGAACTCAAGGCGATGGTCGCCCACCTCTCGGACGACGACATCTATCGCCTGAACCGCGGTGGCCACGACGCCAAGAAGATCTACGCGGCCTATGCCGCGGCCACTGCCCACAAGGGCAGCCCGACCGTCATCCTCGCGCACACCGTCAAGGGCTATGGCCTGGGCAAGGCGGCCGAGGGCCAGATGGTCGCGCACCAGCAGAAGAAGATGGATGCGGAGTCGCTCAAGCACTTCCGCGAAACCTTCCGCCTGCCGCTGTCGGACGAGCAGATCGCGAAGTTCGCGATCGTGAAGCCGGCCGAGGACAGCGAGGAGATCCAGTACCTCAAGAAGCATCGCGAAGCCCTGGGCGGTTACCTGCCCAAGCGCAACACGAACGTGCCGGCGCTTCAGTTCCCGGCACTCGACAGTTTCAAGGCACTGCTCGAAGGTTCGGGTGATCGCGAGATCTCCACGACCATGGGCTTCGTGCGCATGCTCACGGCGCTGCTCAAGGACAAGAACGTCGGCAAGCACATCGTGCCGATCGTTCCCGACGAAGCGCGCACCTTCGGCATGGAAGGCCTCTTCCGCCAGATCGGCATCTACTCGGCGGTCGGTCAGCTCTACACGCCGCAGGACTCCGAGCAGCTCATGTCCTACAAGGAGGACAAGAAGGGCCAGATGCTCGAAGAGGGCATCAACGAAGCCGGTGCCATCTGCTCGTGGATCGCGGCCGGCACCGCCTATGCCAACCACGGCATGGCGATGGTGCCGTTCTACATCTACTACTCGATGTTCGGCTTCCAGCGCGTGGGCGACTTCATCTGGGCGGCAGGCGACATCCAGGCGCGCGGCTTCCTGCTGGGCGCTACGGCCGGTCGCACGACGCTGGCGGGCGAAGGCCTGCAGCACCAGGACGGCCACAGCCAGATCGTCGCGACGACGGTGCCGAACTGCCGTGCCTACGACCCGGCCTACGTCTACGAGCTCACCGTCATCATCCATGACGGCCTGCAGAAGATGTATGTCGAGCAGCAGAACGTTTTCTATTACCTCTCCGTGATGAACGAGAACTACCTGCAGCCGGCGATGCCGGCGGGTGCCGAAGCCGGCATCCTCAAGGGCGGTTACCTGCTCAAGGAAGGCGGCAAGGGCAAGCTGCGCACGACGCTGCTGGGCTCGGGCACGATCCTGCGTGAAGTGCTCGCCGCGGCCGAGATCCTCGAGAAGGATTACAAGGTCGCCGCCGATGTCTTCTCGATCACCAGCTTCAGCGAGCTGCGTCGCGAGGCCCTCGAGGCCGAGCGCCACAACCTGCTCAAGCCCACGGAAAAGGCCCGTACGCCGCACGTCTGCGACCTGTTCGCGGGCCGCGACGCGCCGGTGATCGCCGCGACGGACAACATGCGCCTGGTGCCGGACCAGATCCGCCAGTGGGTCGAACCGCGTTACGTGACGCTCGGCACTGACGGCTTCGGCCGCAGTGACGGTCGCGCCGCGCTGCGCGACCACTTCGAAGTGGACCGTCGCTACATCGTCATCGCCGCGCTCAAGGCGCTTGCCGATGACGGCAAGCTCGACAAGAGCGTCATCGCACAGGCCATCGGCAAGCTCGGCATCAACGCCGACAAGGCCGATCCGCTGAACAGCTAAAGGACCGACCGCGTGGCGCATATCGAAGTAGTCGTGCCCGACATGGGCAATTTCGCCGACGTCGGCGTGATCGAGGTGCTGGTGAAGCCCGGCGATCGCGTCGAGGTCGACACCCCGCTCGTCACCCTCGAGACCGAGAAGGCGACGATGGACGTGCCGTCCACGGCTGCCGGCATCGTCGAGTCCGTGCACGTGCAGGCCGGTGGCCGCATCTCCGCCGGTGGCCTTGTGGTCACGCTCAAGGGCGAGGGCGCTGCCGAGGCTCCGGCTGCTGCGCCCGCCGCGGCTGCTGCGGCACCGGCTCCGGCCGCTGCTGCGCCGGCCCCTGTGGCTGTGCCGCAGTCGCTGGAAGTGCGCGTGCCCGACATGGGCAATTTCACGGAAGTTGGTGTCATCGACATCCTCGTGAACGTGGGTGACACGGTCGCCGTCGATACGCCGCTCGTCACGCTGGAAACCGAGAAGGCGACGATGGACGTGCCGTCGACCGCCGCGGGCGTCGTCGAGGCGATCCATGTGCAGAAGGGTGGCAAGGTGTCCGCCGGTGGCCTCGTCGTCACCGTGAAGGGTGTGGCCACCGTTGCCGCTGCGTCGTCTGCCGCGCCAGCTCCGGCGCCTGTGGCCGCTGTCGCACCGGTCGCGGCGCCGGCCAAGGCCGCTGCGCCCGTGCATGCGCCGGCGCCTGTCGTGCCGGCAACGATCAACGAAGCGGGCTTCTCCAAGGCCCATGCCGGTCCGTCCGTGCGCAAGCTGGCGCGCGAACTCGGCGTGGACCTCGCGCAGGTCAAGGGCACTGGCCCGAAGAGCCGCGTCACGCACGAGGACGTGAAGGCCTGGGTGAAGCAGGCGCTGTCCGGTGGCGCCGCGCGCGCCGGTGGTGGTGCGGGCTTGCCGGCCGTTCCCGCCGTGGACTTCGCGCAGTTCGGCGCGGTGGAGGTCAAGCCGCTCAACCGCGTGCAGAAGATCTCCGGCCCGCGCCTGCATGCGAGCTGGGTCAACCTGCCGCATGTCACGCAGTTCGACGAGGCGGACATCACCGACCTCGAAGCCACGCGCCAGAAGCTCAAGGACAAGGCCGCTTCGGAGGGCGTCAAGCTGACCCCGCTGGCCTTCATCATCCGTGCCTGCGTGAAGGCCCTGCAGGAATTCCCGACCTTCAATGCGTCGCTGGATGCCTCAGGCCAGAACCTGGTGCTCAAGAAGTACGTGCATATCGGCTTTGCGGCCGACACGCCGAACGGACTGCTGGTGCCGGTGATCCGCGACGCCGACAAGAAGGACGTCTACGAGATCGCCCGCGCGCTGGCCGACCTGTCGGACCGTGCCCGCAAGGGCAAGCTCTCGGGCAGCGAGATGCAGGGTGGCTGCTTCACCGTGTCCAGCCTCGGCGGCATCGGTGGCACGGCCTTCACGCCGATCATCAACGCGCCGGAAGTCGCCATCCTCGGCGTTTCGCGTTCGCAGATGAAGCCGCTCTGGAAGGACAACGCCTTCGTGCCGCGCATGATGCTGCCGCTGTCGCTGTCGTATGACCACCGCGTCATCGACGGTGCGAACGGCGCACGCTTCTCGACCTATCTCGCGCAGTTGCTCGCGAATCCTTCAGCGCTGCTCGAGGCGGTGCCGTGAGCCTGCTCGATATCGCCGTTCCCGACCTCGGCAACTTCGATGAGGTCGGTGTTGTCGACGTGCTCGTGAAGGCGGGCGACAGCATCGACGTCGACACGCCGCTCGTCACGCTCGAAACCGAAAAGGCCACGATGGACGTGCCGTCCACGTCGGCGGGCACGGTCAAGGAAGTGCTCGTGAAGGCCGGTGACAAGGTCCGCAAGGGCAGTGTCATCGCGCGCGTCGAAGCGGGCGCTGTGGCGCCCGCGGCGCCTGTCGCCGCGCAGGCTCCGGCTGTCGCCGCGCCGGCTCCTGCCGCTGCTGCGCCGGCCGCTGCAGCGGCGCCCGTTGCGCTGCCGCCGGACGAAAAGGCGGATCGCCAGGTTCCGCTGCTCGTGCTGGGCGCGGGCCCCGGTGGCTATTCCGCTGCCTTCCGCGCCGCCGACCTCGGCATGCAGGTCGTGCTCGTAGAGCGCTGGCCCGTGCTCGGTGGCGTCTGCCTCAATGTCGGCTGCATTCCCTCGAAGGCGCTGCTGCATGCGGCCAAGGTCATCGACGAGGCCCATGCCATGGGCGCGCATGGCGTCAGCTTCGGCGCGCCGCAGGTCGATATCGACAAGCTGCGCGGTTGGAAGGAAAGCATCATCAAGAAGCTGACCGGAGGTCTCTCCGGTCTGGCCAAGCAGCGCAAGGTCGAGGTCGTCCAGGGTGTCGGCCGCTTCGTCAGTCCGCATGTCGTCGAAGTGACGGCCGAGGACGGCAAGACGACCCGCATCGGCTTCGAGAAGGTCATCATCGCCGCGGGCTCAGAGCCCGTGAAGCTACCCTTCATCCCCGAAGACCCGCGCATCATCGATTCGACCGGTGCGCTGGAACTGCAGGGCATCCCGAAGAAGATGCTCGTCATCGGCGGCGGCATCATCGGCCTCGAGATGGCCACGGTCTATGACGCGCTGGGCGCCAAGGTCAGCGTGGTCGAACTCACCGACCAGCTGATGCCCGGTGCGGACATCGATCTCGTGCGTCCGCTCGAGAAGCGCCTTAAGGCGCGTTACGAGCAGATCCTGCTCGGCACCAAGGTCGTGAAGGTCGAGGCGCTGAAGGAAGGCATCAAAGTCACCTTCGAAGCCGGCGGCAAGCACTTCGACGCGAGCTATGACCGCGTGCTGGTGGCCGTGGGCCGCGTGCCCAACGGCAAGCGCCTCAACGCGGAAGTGGCGGGTGTTACCGTCACGGATCGCGGCTTCATCCCCGTCGACAAGCAGCTGCGCACCAACGTGCCGCATGTCTTCGCGATCGGCGACATCGTCGGCCAGCCCATGCTGGCCCACAAGGCCGTGCATGAAGCCCATGTCGCGGCGGAAGTCGCGGCGGGCCACAAGGCGTCCTTCGATGCCCGCGTGATTCCGTCGGTGGCCTACACCGATCCGGAAATCGCGTGGGTCGGCCTTACCGAAGGCCAGGCCAAGGCGCAGGGCATCCAGATCCGCAAGGCCGCGTTCCCGTGGGCGGCCAGTGGCCGTTCGCTGGCGATCGGCCGCGACGAGGGCTCGACCAAGCTCATCGTCGATGCCACGACGAATCGCGTCCTGGGCGGCGGCATCGTCGGCACCAATGCCGGCGAACTCATCTCGGAAGTCGCGCTCGCGATCGAGATGGGTGCTGATGCCGCTGACGTGGGCCTGACCATCCATCCGCATCCGACGCTGTCGGAGACGGTGGGCATGGCGGCCGAGGCACTCGAAGGCACATTGACCGATCTGTACATGCCGAAAAAGCCCTGATCCACAGGGCGCGTGGCCTCCGTCGGCGCGGAGGCCGCGCCGATAACAAGGGGGTGCGCCGATGTTCCGATTGCGTTCCATTCTGACGGGCCTCGGCCTCGCAACCCTTGCGGCCGTTTCGGTCGCTGCCGTGCCGGCCGCGCGCAACCAGCCTTACGCGGGTGTGATCCAGGTCGAGGCGGACGTTACCGACATCCAGCATCGCCTCATCCGCGTGAAGGAGCGCCTGCCTGTCGTGGCCGGCAAGCTCACGCTGCTGTATCCGGAATGGCTGCCCGGCAACCATGCGCCGCGCGGTCCCATCGACCAGCTCTCGGGCCTCGTCATCAAGGCGGCGGGCAAGACCTTGCCGTGGCGTCGCGAGCCGACCGAGGTCTTTGCCTTCCACGTCGATGTGCCTTTGGGCGTTACGGAACTGGATATCCAGTTCGACGTCGCCACGCCAGTGACGAACAGTGAAGGTCGCGTGGTGTTCACGCCGTCGATGCTGAACCTGCAGTGGAACCAGGCCGTGCTGTACCCGGCCGGGCACTATGCGAGCGCGATTGGCGTCGAGGCGTCGGTCCGCCTGCCGGCCGGCTGGAAGCAGATGAGCGCGCTGCCGGTCGCGAAGGACGGCGACACGGTGCGCTTCGCACCGGTCTCGCTCGAACTGCTGGTCGATTCGCCGATTTTTGCCGGTGCGAACGCCGGCGCGCTGGACCTGGATCCGGGCGCGAAGGTGCCCGTGCGCGCGAATCTCTTTGCCGAGGACAAGGCGGATCTGGCTGCAACGACCGAACAGACCGGCTTCCTGCGCAACCTCATGCGTGAAGCCTATCTCGCACTCGGCACCCCGCATTTCGACCATTACGACTTCCTGCTCGGCTTGAGTGACTCGCTGGGCGGCATCGGCCTCGAGCACCATCGCTCGACGGAAATCACCTTGCCGCCGGCCTGGTTCAAGAGCTGGGATGACAACATCGGTCGTCGCGAAGTCATCGCGCACGAGCTGACTCACTCCTGGAATGGCAAGTACCGCCGCCCTGCCGATCTGTGGACGCCGGATTTCCGCGTGCCGATGCAGGACACGCTGCTGTGGGTCTACGAGGGCATGACGCAGTACTACGGCATGGTGCTGACGGCACGCTCGGGCCTGCTGCCCACGGAATTTTCGCGCGAGAACTTCGCCGTGACGGCGGCGATCTATGACGTGAAGCGTCCGGGCCGCAGCTGGCGGCCGCTGGTCGACACGACGCATCAGCCCATCGTGACTGCGCGCCGCCCCTTGTCCTGGACGAGCTGGCAGCGGACGGAGGATTACTACTCCGAATCCGCGCTGCTGTGGCTGGGCGTCGATGCGAAGCTGCGCGCGATGACGAACGGGGCCAGGAGCCTCGACAGTTTCGCGAACGCCTTCTTCGCCGCGCCGCCCAACCAGGGCATGGTGTCGACCTACAAGCTGGCCGATGTCATCAAGACACTGAATGACGTCGCGCCCTTCGACTGGCAGGGCTATATCGATGCCCGTGTCTACCAGTCCTCGGCGCCGCTCGATGGGATCACCCATGCCGGCCTGAAGCTCGTCTACAACGACACACCCAATGCCGTGCTCAAGGCTTCCGAAAAGACGGGCAAGCACACGGACCTCAGCTATGGGCTGGGCATCACGGTCTCCAAGGATTCCGTGCTGTCGGAGGTCGTCTGGGAATCGCCGGCCTTCAAGGCCGGGCTCGTCCCGGGCATGACCGTCGTCGCGGTGAATGGCCGCGCGTATACGGGCGAGCTGCTCAAGGACGCGATCACGGCTGCCAAGGGCAGCGACGCCCCGATCGACCTGATCATGAAGCAGGGCGATCGCTACAAGACGGTCAAGCTCGATTACCGCGGTGGTCTGCGCTATCCGCATCTCGAGTCGATCGAGGGATCGACGGATGCCCTCGGCACGATCCTGAAGCCCAGGGCGGCGGTGAAGTAAGCGCATCGAAGGCCGACGTGAAATCCAGGCAGTACAAGGTCGTCGACGTGTTCGGGATCCGGCCGCTGCAGGGCAATCCGGTGGCTGTCGTCCTGGACGCAGAGGATCTCGATACGGCGGCGATGCAGGCCATCGCCCGCTGGACCAACCTGTCCGAGACGACCTTCCTCTTGCCGCCGACGCGGGCCGACGCCGACTACCGGCTGCGCATCTTTACCCCAAGCGGCGAGTTGCCCTTCGCGGGGCATCCCACGCTGGGCAGCGCGCACGCTGCCCTGGAAGCGGGGCGCGTTTCGCCACGCGACGGACGGCTCGTCCAGGAATGTGGCGTTGGCCTGGTGGCACTGTCCGTGGAAGGCGAGGGCGATGCGCGTCGCCTTCGCCTGGTCTTGCCCCCTGCAAGGCTGTCGCCGCTTGATGCCGCCGATATCGACGAGCTCGAAGTCGTGCTGGGCCAGTCGATCCTGCGTGAGGCCGTGCCTGCGATCGTCGACGTCGGACCGCAGTGGATCATCGCGCAGCTTCCGACTGCGGCAGCTGTGTTGTCCTTGAAACCGGACTTCGCCCGTTCAGCATCCTTTGAACGCAGGCTCGGCGTCACTGGCATCACGGTCTTCGCGCGACACCCATCGGGTGATGCGGATATCGAGGTGCGGTCCTTCGCGCCGTCCTCGGGCGTGGACGAGGATCCCGTCTGTGGCAGTGGCAACGGCAGCGTGGCCGTGTTCCGTCGTGAACGGGGTTTGCTCCCGGCAGGGGATGTCGCCTATGCGGCGTCCCAGGGGCGGTGCGTCGGTCGTGATGGCCGGGTCGACGTGAGCGTCGATGCCGCCGGGGTGGTCAGTCTCGGCGGCGCCTGCATCACAGGCGTGGACGGCACCCTGCGCGGCTGACCGGCTTCATATGAAGCCGACACCAGGACACGAAACCCAGGGCATGCCCCTCGCTTCCCCGCCGTGGCCCCGGAGCTGGCCCTGCGACGGTCCGTTCCGGCCCATATCCCCGCAGCGCTCGAATCCCTGCGCTGCGAGTACAATTCCTGCGCCGACAGACGCGCCGACATCGCTCCGCGCTGCCTAGACTCGGCCAACACGCGACAACGATCGTGACGGGGGACTGACATGACTGCGACGGGTGACAAGCGCGGCTTTCCGCTGCCGAGTTCGGTGAAGGTGATTCCGGGGACGGAGAAGGCCCAGGCGGCCTATCCGTACCACATCCAGTTCACGCCGGACGACGACAAGAAGTTCTGGTTCTACAACTCGATGCACTTCCCCGAACCCATGTGCGCCTTCGACATGGTCACGGCGGAAGCCGCGTACTGCGCGCTGGGTGCTGCGAACACCCGCGTGCAATGCCTGCCGACGACGCTGGGCGTCGACCACCGCATCATCAACGGCCGCGTCTACATCGGCGGCAACGGCGTCACCGATCCGGCGGAGATCGAACGTCGCACGGTCGAGTTCCAGAAGCGCGCGTTCTATTACTACGCGAACTGGGAAACGCTCTACGACCAGTGGAAGCAGAAGATGCTGACCCTGATCCAGGACGCCCAGGCGCTGCCGAAGCCCTCGCTGCCGGAGTTCGAGCCGCTGGAACATGTGCACGCGGGCCGAGGCATCGCCTCGAACCACGACCTGCTGGTGACCTACCAGAAGACCCTCGAGGGGTACTTCCGGATGTGGCACCACCACTTCGAGTTCCTGCTGCTGGGTTATGGCGCCTACCTGACCTTCTTCGGCTTCTGCAAGAAGGCTTTCCCGGAGATCACGGACCAGACGATCGCGCGCATGGTCGCCGGTATCGAAGCGGAGATCTTCCGTCCGGACGATGAGCTGCGTCGCCTGGCGCGTCATGCGGTGGAGCTCAATATCGACCACCACTTCCAGGAAGGCGTGAAGTCGGACGAGGTCCTCGAATCGCTGCGCAAGGCAGGCGGCCCCGCGCATCGCTGGCTCGAGGAACTCGAGAAGGCGCGCGACCCCTGGTTCAACATCAACGTGGGCGACGGCTTCTACCATTACCACCGCGGCTGGAACGACGACCTGTCGATGCCTTTCGCGGCGTTGCCGGAATACATGCGCCGTTCGCGCGCCGGCGAGTCGCTGGACCGCCAGGTCGGCAAGCTGCAGGCCGAGCGCGCGGAGCTCATCGCGGATTACCGTGAACTGCTCGCCACGGACGAGGAACGGGCCGCCTATGACCAGATGATCGGGCTCGCGCATCGCGTGTTCCCGTACGTCGAGGGCCACAAGTTCTACTGCGAGCACTGGTACACGAACCTCTTCTTCAACAAGATCCGCGAATTCGGCGCGCTGCTGGCCGAGTCGGGTTTCTTCGCGAAGGAAGACGACGTCTTCCACCTGACGCACTACGAGCTGCAGGCCGCGATCATCGACCTGATGAACGCGTGGTCGACCGGTGCGCCGCCGCGCGGCCCCAACTACTGGCCGCCGATCGTCGCGGAGCGCAAGGCCGCGATCGCCGAGTGGTCCAAGCACCGCACGCCGGAGGCGCTCGGTCCGATCCCGGATGTCATCGACGATCCGGCGATCGTCATGCTCTGGGGCATCACGCGCGAGACGCTCGACAACTGGCTCTCGGCCGGTGACGACAAGAACAGCAATGAGGTGCGTGGTTTCGCGGCCTCGATGGGCGTCGTCGAAGGCACGGCACGCATCGTGAAGTCGGTCGACGAGATCGGTCGGCTGCAGCCGGGCGACATCCTCGTCTGCCCGGTCACGAATCCGACCTGGGCGCCGATCTTCCAGAAGATCAAGGCGGCGGTGTCGGACATCGGCGGCTCGATGAGCCATGCGGCGATCGTCGCGCGTGAATATGGTCTGCCGGCTGTCGTCGGCACGGGCAATGCCACGGCGAAGATCAAGGATGGCCAGCGCATTCGCGTCGACGGTGGCCGTGGCGTGGTGACGCTGCTGTGACATCGCGTCACATCAGTGTTTTCGCCGACCTCACGCTCGAGGATCGGCCTGCAGTCGGTGGCAAGGGCGGCAGCCTCGGCGAGCTCACGCGCGCCGGCATCGACGTGCCACCGGGCTTCGTCGTCCGCACGGAATCCTTCGAGCACTTCATCCAGGCGCTGGAGCGCGAGGCGCCGGTACGCGCCCGTGTCGAGGCGCTGGCGGCGGACGACCTCGATGCAATCGGCGTCGTGTCGCGTGAACTGCGCGCACGCATCGAAGCGGCCGAACTTCCCGCGGATCTCAAGGCCGAGATCCTCACCGCGCGGGATGCGCTCGCGCCGGCCGGTCAGTCACCCATCGTTGCCGTGCGTTCCTCGGCGACGACCGAAGACGCCGTCGATGCGAGCTTCGCGGGCCTGCAGGACACCTACCTCTGGGTCATGGATCCGGAAGACATGCTGCGCAAGATCCGCAGCTGCTGGGCCAGCCTCTATTCGGTCGAGTCGGTGAGCTACCGCCGTCGCCAGGGCTTCCCCGAAGCGCAGGTCGCGATGGCGGTCGTCGTGCAGGTGATGGTCGATGCGCGCACCGCGGGCGTGATGTTCACGCGCAGCCCGACGACGGGCGACCGCTCGGTCATCACCATCGAAGGCGCCTGGGGGCTGGGTTCCGCCGTCGTCGGGGGCGAAGTCACGCCGGACCGCTGGGTCGTCGGCAAGATCACCGGCGAGATCCCGGTGCGCGACATCTCTGACAAGGCGATCCGTCATTCGCCGGCTGCAGGTGGTGGCATCGAGGACGTGCACGTCGAGGACGACAAGCGCCGCGAGCCCTGCCTGAGCGACGAAGAACTGCAGGGCCTGCGCACGATCGCGCGCAAGGTCGAACGTCATTACGGCAGGCCGCAGGACATCGAGTGGGCGATCGATCGCCACACGAACAAGATCCTGCTGCTGCAGAGCCGGCCTGAAACGGTCTGGTCGAACAAGGAAGCGGTGCCTGCGGCCACGAAGGCCGAGGACCCGCTGTTGCACGTCATGTCGATTTTCGGGGGACGCAAGTGAGCCTGACCGCCGCGGACATCCAGGAGATCATGCGCCTCGTCGAGGCCTCGCATTTCGACGAGCTCGAGCTCGAGACCGGCGGCACGAAGATCGTGTTGCGCCGGGGTGCGGCGGTGGCCGCCGCGCCGATCGTCACGACGGCCGTTGCGATGGCGCCCGTGGCCGCTTCGGTTGCCGCTGCGCCCGCCATAGCCGCGGTCCAGCCCGTGACGCCAGCTCCTGCGGCGGCATCGTCCGCCGGCGGCGAAGCCGTCACCGCGCCGATGCTCGGCACCTTCTACCGCCAGCCGAAGCCGGGTGCGCCGCCCTTCATCGAAGTTGGCATGCCGGTCGAGGCCGATACGGTCATC
>CANGMU010000044.1 GCA_947454665.1 Pseudomonadota bacterium
CGGCAGAAGCAGAAGGCGGAAGTGGCGAACCTGGCCAAGAGCAATTTCCTGGCCCGCATGAGCCATGAGATCCGTACGCCGATGAACGCGATCCTCGGTCTGGCTTACGTGCTGGAGCACGAGATCGCCGACAGCGCGCAGCGGAGCCGGATGTCGAAGATCACTGGCTCCGCCAAGCACCTGCTCGATCTGCTCAACGACATCCTGGATTTCTCCAGGATCGAAGCCAACAGCCTCGAGCTGGAGGAAATCCCGCTCAGCATCCCGGCAACGCTGGACACGGTCGCGAACATGATGCGGGATCTCGCCAGCGAGAAGGCCCTCGACCTGCTCACGGAGGTCGATCCGCAGCTGGTGGGCAGGCCGCTGCTGGGCGATCCCCTGCGCGTCCGCCAGGTGCTCATCAATTTCACGAACAACGCGATCAAGTTCACCCCGCAGGGGTCGATCACGATCCGGGCCAGGCTGACAGAAACCGATGGCGACCGGGTCAAGGTCCGGTTCGAGGTCACGGACACGGGCATCGGCGTCCCTGACGTCGCCCAGTCGCGGATCTTCGATGCGTTTGAACAGGCCGACACGGGGACGACGCGGCAATACGGCGGTTCGGGACTCGGCCTGTCCATTGCCAAGGGTTTCGCCGGACTGATGGGCGGGGAAGTGGGGCTGACGAGCCAACCCGGCCAGGGCAGCACGTTCTGGTTCACCGCGCTGTTGCGGCAGGCGCCGGTCGCAGCGGTTGCTCCGTTGAAACCCGGTGGCAGCCTGCGACAAGGTGCCCGCGTCCTGATGGTGGAGGACAACGAGATCAACCAGGAAGTCGCCATGGCCCTCCTGCAGCGGATGGGACTCGTGGTGGACGTCGCCAACCACGGCGAAGAAGCCCTGGAGAAGGTCCGGAGTGCCGACTACGACCTGGTGCTGATGGACATGTGGATGCCGGTCATGGATGGCCTGGAGGCCACGCGCCGCATCCGCGCGCTGGGCAAGTCGATGCCCATCGTCGCCATGACGGCGAACGCCATGCAGCAGGACAAGGACAATTGCAGCGCGGCGGGCATGGACGACTTCATGCAGAAACCCGTCGATCCGAAGAAGCTGCAGGGCTGCCTGGCCAGGTGGATTCCCGACACGCCCTGAGGGCTTTCGCAGCCGGTCTTCAGTCCTCTTCGGGATCCGTTTCCGGAAGCACGCCCAGCAGGCCCACCGCATCCGGTTCGGGCAACTGGTCCACGCCCTTGAGCTTGCGCGTCAGCACGTTACTGCGCGTCTGCGCCTTCTCGATGCTGTTCGTCGCTTCTTCGAGCTTCTTCTTCGTGTGCGCGAGCGCGTCGCCGAACTTGGCGAATTCCGTCTTCACGGCGCCGAGCACGTTCCACACTTCGGACGAACGCTTCTCGATGGCGAGCGTGCGGAATCCCATCTGCAGGCTGTTCAGCAAGGCAGCCAGCGTGGTCGGCCCGCAGAGCACGACGCGGCAATCCCGCTGCAGCCACTCGGCCAGCCCCGGTCGGCGCAGCGCCTCGGCATAAAGGCCCTCGGTAGCGAGGTACATCACGGCGAAGTCCGTGGTGTGCGGCGGCTCGATGTACTTCTCGTTGATCGTGCGGCCTTCCTGGCGGATGCGCGTTTCCAGCGCCTTGCCGGCCTCTTCAACGGCAGCGATATCCGCGCGGTCCTGCGCATCGAGCAGACGCTGGTAATCCTCGATCGGGAACTTCGCGTCGATCGGCAAATAGACCTTCCCCTCATCGGCCTTGCCCGGCAGCCGCAGGGCGAACTCCACGCGCGCATTGCTGCCCGGCCGCACGGCCACGTTCTTGTCGTACTGCTCGGCAGTGAGGATCTGGTCGAGCAGGTTGTCGAGCTGCACCTCGCCGAAGGTGCCGCGCGTCTTCACGTTGGTGAGCACCTTGCGCAAATCGCCCACGCCGGTGGCCAGCGTCTGCATTTCGCCGAGACCACGGTGCACGCTTTCCAGCTGGTCGCTGACGCGCTTGAAGGATTCACCCAGGCGCTTCTCGAGCGTCTCGTGCAGCTTCTCGTCGACGGTCTTGCGGATCTGTTCCAGCTCGGTCTTCAGCGCCGTGTCGATGGAACCGCGGAACGTATTCATCGCGCCGAGCGTGTCGGTGCGCAATTGCACGATCGCATCGGTGTTGGTCTTGAAGCCGGCATCGATGCGTTCGGCCACTTCGCTGCGCAGGCGAGGCTGCGAATCCGCCAGCGCACCCAGGCGGCCCTGCACTTCGGACAGCGCGGCCGCCACGCGCAGCGCGGCGTCCTTCGCCTCCTGGGCATGCAGCACGGCATCGGCTGCGCGACGCCCCTGGCCCACAAGCAGGATCACGCCGACCAGCGACAACAGCGCGGCGAGGCCGCAGAGCACAACAAGAAGATTCGTCATGGGAACATTTCCAAGTTCATGTCGATCGCCAGCCAGTATCTCGTGGTCTTCAATTCGCCGGTGCGTCGCAAGGCCCCGAACTCGACCAGTTCAGCAAGATCGCGCCGCGCTGTTGCGGGCGCTGCGCCAGTGAGCGCCACGTATTTGCCGGCAGAAAGGCCTCCACGAAGACCAGCCGGCCCTTCTTCCAGCATGCGCAGCAGCGCCTTTTCCTGACGACCATTGATCTTCCCCCGCAGGCCATCCAGCAGTCGCGACTTCGCGAGCAGAAAGTCGATCCAGGACACGGTATGTTGCTGCGCCTCGAGGACGATATCCGCGAACCAGTCGAGCCAGACCTCGACATCCAGCGTGCGACTGGCGACACCGAGTTGCGCGTAATAGTCCTTGCGGTGCCGCTCGATGGTCAATGACAGCGCGGTCAGCGAGGGTTGTCCCACGCCCTGGGCCAGCGCCTTCTCGGAAAGCGCGCGGCCGACACGGCCGTTGCCATCCTCGAAAGGATGGATCGATTCAAAGTACAGGTGGGCCAGCCCGGCACGCAGCAGTGTGGGCAGGGGTCGCGATCCGCCAGGTGCCGTCTCGTTGAACCAGGCCACAAAGGCCTGCATTTCGGCCTGCACGCGATCCGAGGGCGGGGCTTCGAAATGAACCGTTGGCGCATCGATGCGCCCGGAGACCACGCGCATCGGTTCCGGATGCCGGCGGTATGCGCCAACTGCATCCAGGTCGCGCCGGCCTCGCATCAGGTCACCCTGCCAGCGGCAGAGCGTGGCGTGGTCCAGCGGCGTCTCGAAATGGCGGTACAGATCGCCCAGCACCTCGGCGATACCCTGCTCGGCCGGCGGACTGCGGCGTTCGTCGGACTGCAGTCCGAACTGCCGCCTCAAGGACGACTGGACGCTCAAGCGGTCGAGCATCTCGCCTTCGATCTCGGAGGTCTTCAGCGCTTCGGTGCCGATCAGCTCGATGACCAGCGGCAAGCGCTCCTCATCCGCGAAATGCTTTAGCGTCCCGACGACAACACCCGCCTGGCGAAGGAAGGCCCTCTCGCGCAGGGCCGTGAGATCCGCGGCAAAGCGGAAGCGGGGCCAGTCAGATTGCTGCCAGTTCCAACGCATGAGCGAAAGGCTAGCACTTTATCGCTCAAAAAAATGCCAATTTATGAGCGATAAAAGGCGCTCGTTACGCTCAAGGCTGTATCCCGCACACCCACTGGAATGCGAGGATCGGGGCAGAACCACAACAGATCCCCGGGGGATACCATGAAGCACTTCGCCCTGGCGGCCCTTGCCGCCGGTTTCAGCCTTCCCGCCCTGTCGCAGACGCCGCCGGCGCCGGCGCCAGACGACGTCCCACTGGCCGTCATGACCGAGTGGGCCCAGGCCGCGATCTCCGCCTGCAAGGCGAACACCTACAACGTCACGGCGGCCTACATGACGCCGGACTACGCGTTGAAGCTCGTGCTCCGCGGCGACGGCGCCGCGGCCCGCACGGTCGACATCGCGCGCCGCAAGGCCTACACGGTGCTGAAGACGGGCAAGACCTCGGGCGAATTCGGCGCCTCGGTCACGCCGCCGGCCGGCACGCCGGCCCCGGCGCCGATCGCGGGCGCACTGCCCGGCCAGGTGCCCGGCGAGAACGTCGACACGAACCTCGTCACCTACGCCGGTGGCCTGCCGGTGAAGATCGGCGACAAGGTCGTGGGTGCGGTGTCGATTTCGGGGGCGCCGGGTGGCGACAAGGACGAAGCCTGCGCCACGGCCGGCCTCGCGAAGGTCGCCGGCAAGCTCACCGCGAAGAAATAGCCTCTAGCGCAGGCACCAGTGCCGGACGCCCTGGTCTTCGAGGAAGACCTCGGCGCCCGGCCCCTGCAGCATGCCCAGCGTCGAGAACATGCCGGCCTCGACGCAACTGCCCGCCGCCACCGTGACGGAGCGCGGCGCGCCTTTCACCGGATAACCGGTGCGCACATCGAGGATGTGCCCGTAACGTTCACCGTCATGCTCGATGTAGCGTCGCGTGTCGCCGCTCGTCGCGAGGCCGCCCCGCCAGAAATCAAGCAGCAGGCGTGCGCTGCCATCGTGGCCCGGACGTTCGACACCCACCTGCCAGGGACCCTGGGCCGGTGCGCGATTGGCCGCCAGATCACCGCCGAAGTTCACGAGCACGGCGTGATCGCCCTGCTGCTGCACCAGTGCGAGCGCACGGTCCACCGCGTATTCCTTGCCGATGCCGCCAAAGTCGAGCTCCATGCCTTCCGGCACGGCCAGCATCGGCGGATCGAATATCAGCTTTCCGTACCCCACCCGCGGCATCAGGGCATCGACTTGTCCCTGCGACGGGAAGCGGCCACTGCCATCGAAGCGCCAGATCTGGCGCAACACGCCGGAGGTGATGTCGAAGGCCCCGTCGGAGAGTTCATGGCAGATGCCGGCGAAGCGGAGCAGACCTGCGGTCTCCTCGTCGACTTCGACCGGCCGGCCCGCACTGGCGTTGATCGCCGCCATCACGCTGTCATGGCGATAGCGGCTGTACTTGGCTTCGACGCGCCAGGCTTCACTGGCCGCGACACTGCCGAGCTCGCGCGCAAGGTCGGCATCATCGGTCTCGACCAGCACTTCGCAGGGACTGGCCATCGCGGCAAAGCAGGCCGCGATGACCCTGCCACCGCGATGATCCAGCCGTATCGGGCCCGCCATCAGTACCCGTATCGCCAGTTGACCTGGAATACCACGCTGCGCAGTGCCGGATTGAGATCCAGCCCAGAGAGCGCCGACAGATTGCTATGCCGCTGCGAAGGATCCTGCTGATAGCCTTCGAGCCGGAAGGTCACTTCCTGCTCGTTCGCCAGCAGCAATCCCAGCTTCACACCGATCGTCTGACCCGTGAAGGCCGCGAGTCGAGGGTCGGCACTCATGTAGGTCGGCAGCGTCGCCGAACCATCCAGGTACAGCGAATAGAAATCCGCCTTGCCCTGCCTGTACCAGCGCAAATGCGGCTCGAGATACAGGTCCGGGTTGCCGACCGTGAAACGGTACCGTGCATCCACCGTGTCCGTGTTGATGCCCCAGCTGTCCATGCCATGACGATAGGACACGTCCAGCACCGTGCTGCCGAGCGCGACCTTGTTGCCAACATAGAAGCTGCGTCGCGTGCGGTCTTCCGGCCGTCGCTCGAAGGCATAGCCAGTGACAGTGCCCGTGCCATCGACGAGGCTCATGATCTTGTACGGATCGGTGAGATAGCCGTTTGATTTGTCCAGCGAGTAGTTCGCCTGCACGATCCAGTAGCGAGCGATCACCTGCGTGAGCCCGATCTGGCCGCCCTTCACCTGCTTGCTGCGACTGTCCGTCTTCTGCAGCAAAGTGTAGTCGCTGCCAGCGACGGGTACGCCACCAATGGGTTTCACCTGGTCGAACTCGGCATTGAGGCCGACGCCGAGCGTCGAATTCTTGTTGTTGAAGTCCTGGCTGATGAAGGCATTGCCTGCAACGGAAAGGAAATCCATCTCGTGCGAGAAATGACCGCCGAAGGCGATGTGCCGGTCCAGGCCCAACGGCTGCGACCACGACAGGTCCAGGGCTTCGCGTCGATCCTTGAAGTTCGGGTCGAGCGGCAAGGCACCGGCGTTCGTCGTGTACAGCGTGACCTTGGCAAGCTGCGCGACGGTACGGCCGGAAGCGGTCGTGTACGTCACGGGACCGGTGCCTGTCGACGCCTGCAGCGACGTACCCGAAGGCGTAGCGAATGTCTGCGCCGCACGTTGCGGCAAGGCACCGTTGGGCGAACCACCGGACAGCGTGTCGAGCGCGAGATGCGCGCCCAGCACATGCTCGTCGCCGTAATCACGCTTCAGGTCGACGATGGCATCCAAGCTCTGGATGCGGCCGCCGTTCTCGCTGTAATGGAACAGGCCGACGTCGGCCTTCATCGAGCCGTCGCTGTCGGACAACGCGCTCGGCGCTTCCTGTGCGGGCAGGGTCGGGGCCAGCAGCGAGCAGGCCGCGGCCATCAACCCGAGGCGCAGCGCACCGGGCTTGTTCGTCAGTTGCATCCGCAGCCTCCGCCACCGAAGCCCCGGCCGCCGCTGGCGGCTTCCTTGCTGAAATAGAGATGCTCGTCAAAGGCCGTGTCGAGCGGATACGCGTCGAGCGCCATCTCGGGACGCGCGAGCACGTCGCGCTCCCAGGGCTTGATGCCGACCGTCGCGCAACCACCTAGCGGCGCGACGGCAAGCAGGCCCAGCATCAGCCGGTACCGGATAGGCATGCGAGGGACTCCTTCAGCGCAGGGCAGCGCGGATCTGTTGCTCGAGGGATTCGCGGTCTTTGATGCGGAAGCCCTGGTGGACGAGCTTCGGCTGGCCGTCGCGCCCGATCAGCACGGAGGTCGGCATGCCGCGGACATGGAAGCGTTCGGCCATGCCGCCTTGCGGATCGAAGGCGACCCGGAAGGGCGGCTTGAACTCGGCGAGGAACTGGTCGGCGTCGTTGCGCATCTGGTCGAGGTTCACGGCGACGACGACGAGACCCTCCTTGCCGAGGCTGCGTTCAAGGTCCGCCATCCACGGGAAGGACTGGCGACAAGGCACGCACCACGAAGCCCAGAAATCCAGGTAGACCACCTTGCCCTTGAGGGCGGGCAGGTCGACGACATCGGCCATGGCTGACAAGGGCAGCAACAGGCAGCACAGCAGCATCGACAACGCGGATTTATTCACCGGTACCTCCGTCACCGGAGTATCGCCGCGCTTCCTGTCAAAGGGCTATCACACGCAAGGCTTTGTCAGCGAACCAGACGATCGATGCGCAGCGCGTGGAGTACCCTGCATGCACGCGGAGTCCTAGGCCGCAGCCTCGTGAGTCTCGAAACGCAGCTGGACGCAACTGCCGCCACCGGCTTCCGGGTAGAGCAGCGACCGCGCGCCATGCAGGGCCGCGATCTCACGCACGATAGCAAGGCCCAGGCCACTGCCCTCGCCCTTCGCGTCACTGCCGCGCTGGAAACGCTCGAATACCCGTTGCTGGTCCTCAGCCGGAACACCCGGACCAGTATCGCTGACGGCGATCGAGGGAGGGTCCTGGTCCACGGTGATCGTGACGGTGCCGCCAACGGGCGTGTACTGGATGGCGTTGTCCAGCAGGTTGCCGATAGCCTCCAGCAACAGATCAGGCTGGCCCCGAATCGTGATTCGGGTATCGGCAGGCAGGTCGACCTGCAGCCGCAGTTCGATGTGCTTGGCCTGGGCCGCATCCAGATAGGCCTGGCCCGCATCCTGGGCGAGGGACACGAGGTCCACGCTGCTCCAGTGGAGGTCAGACTTGATCTCCGGATCCAGCCGGCTCAGTGCGAGCAACTGGTTCACGAGCCGCGCCATGCGCTGCGTGGACGCACCCAGGTCCGCAATCACTTCCCGCGTCGCGGCCAGGTCGGGTGCGCGCGCCGCACGCGCCAGCCCCAGCTGCAGGCCGGCCAGCGGCGTCCGCAACTGGTGCGCAGCCGTGGCCGCGAAGCTGCGTTCGCGTTCTAGCATCTGGCGCACGCGCGCGAGCAGGTCATTCAGTGCCAGCGCAAAGGGCAGCAGTTCGCGTGGCACGTCATGGGCCGGGATTTCTTCGAGCGAAGCATGCGAGCGTGCATTCCAGCGGTTGGCAATGTCCTGCAGCGGAGCGATCGTCCGGCGCAGCAGCATGCCCAACATGACCGTGGCAGCGACCACGAGCACCGCGACCGGCGCCAGCGCGAACAGCAGGTCGCGTCGGGCCCGGTTGCGCTTTTCCATCGTCTCGGAGACACGCACGCTGGCCGTGGCGCCCTTCGGATCCCGCGCGAGCACTTCGGCGACCCGCACGGGACGACCTTCGAGGCGGGCATCGAAGGCACGGGCGCCGGACGCAAAATGCCTTTCACCCTCGCCGCGCGTATCGAAAGTCGAGGCGCCTGCCAGGCGATGGCCGTCCTGTTCCAGCTCGAATCGTGTGCTGTCGATCTCGTCGAAGGTCAACAGAGCGATGGACTGTTCGCTCAGGGACACGCTGGCGCGACCGGCATCGAACTGCACCTGTCGCGCGAGGGACTGCGCCGCATCCATCAACCAGTGGTCGAAGGCGCGCTCCACGAGACGCTGCGCACCGAATGCACTGAGGATGGCGGTGACCACGACGAGACCGAGCACGGGCAACAGCAGGCGGACCTGCAATTCCCGCTGCAACCAACGGCGCGGCGCCATCACTCCACCACCACGAGGCGGTAACCGAAGCCCCGAACCGTCTCGATGGCAACCGGCGTGCCGGCCAGCTTGCGCCGCAGGCGCGACACATAGAGTTCAGCCGCCGAATCACCGAGTTCGATGTTGCGTTCGGCCAGCGCCTCGATGATCGCGGGCTTCGAGACGACACGCGGACTGCGCGCGGCGAGCATTGCCAGGACTTCGACTTCACGTGGCAACAGGTCCAGGGGCACGCCATCAACGGCGGCGACACCCTCGGCCGGCCTGATCATGAGCGGACCGTGGTGCAACTGTCCGTCGTCGCTGCCCTGCGTTCGCCGATACAGGGCTTCGATGCGTGCATCGACTTCCTCGGCCGCAAAGGGTTTGACGAGGTAATCATCGGCGCCGCGCCGCAGGCCCTCCACCCGATCCACGACGCGGTCCCGCGCCGTGAGGACGAGTACGGGTAATTGGCGGTCACGGCGCCGCAAGGTCTCGAGCCAACGCAGGCCATCACCATCCGGCAGCTGCCGGTCCAGCACGACGACGTCCGGTCGCAGTGCCGAGATGGCATCCGTGGCAGCGGCCAGCGTCTGGCAATGACGCACGCTCCAGCCACGCTGCTGCCAGTGAATGCAGAGCTCGCGACCAATCATGGCATCGTCTTCGACCAGCACGACCTGCATGCGACTCCCGGTGACAACCCGCTGACAGTTTGGGCCAATCGCGTGTCCCTCTCAGCATAACAAGGGTGGATCGTGGCACTGCACACCGCGGCGAAAGCTGCGCCACGGCCGGCCTCGCGAAGGTCGCCGGCAAGCTCACCGCGAAGCCCTGAAGCGGCGCTTTCAACTCCTCCGAAGGGCGACCGGTCCGGCAGGACCGGTCCGCTACATGCCGACGCGCCGCAGGGCCACGCCTTCTTCATAGGCGGCGTTGAGCTGCTTGGTCTTCTCTTCCGCGACGTGCTGGATCTCGGCTCCGAGCTGGGCAACCTTGTCCGGATGGTATTGGGAGACCAGCGAGCGATAGGCCTTGGTGATCTCGGGAATGCTCGCGCGCGGGCTCACGTCGAGCACCTCATGCCACAGCTGGCCTCGGGTCGAAGGCTGGACGGGAGCCGGCCTTTTCGCGGCGCCACCGCCGGGCCAGAACTTCCAGACCAGCACATAGCCCAGCACGGCCAGCCCGCCGATGATCAGCATGTCCTTCAACGCCATGACTCCTCGTCCTCGAGCAAAGCCAGGGCCTGCGCCGTGTCGGGTGGAACAGGCTCGTCAGTTGGCAGGTCCGCAACGAGTATCCCGCGGCAGCCCTCGCGAAACGCATTCCTGACAGCGATATCCGGAACCTGACGCATGAACTGGACGGCATCGCCGAGCGAGGCCTGCAGCGTGAGCTTGCGCACGAGGTTCACGCCGAAAGGCGGACAGAGCAGGCCATCGAACGCAAAGCCAAGCGCCTTGCGCAGAGACAGCCCAAGCCTTGCGCGCCAGCAGACCAGCAACACGCCAGCCACCAGAGTAATGCCATAGGCCAGCGCGAACACACCGAGCAAGGCCAGACCGGCACCGAGTGCCAGAGATACCAGGGGCAATGCGATCAGGATGGTCGTGCCCAACAGCAGGCACAGCACGCGATGCACGCAGAGCGCCATGATCATCGGCTGCGGATCCTGGACCGCGCCACGTGGCGCCAACAACGACGCCGCGTCGAGCGCCACGCGGAACGTCGGCGCCTGGGGCTGCAGTGGATCAAGCAAGAAAAGCCGGCGACCGCCCACGACCCAATGCCCGGCTTGCCGAACGCGCCAGCCGCCGACACCCGCCACCAGCAGCAGTTCGTTGCCGTACAGCGGCAACAGGCAGTCGTACAGATAGAACGCCAGCGCGCCGACGGGCAGCAGGATCTCGAAAGGCAGTGCGATCAAGCCGACTTCTTGGCGAAGCGCGACTTGATCCACGCGCCGACGCCCACGACACCGGCAGCGACGAACTTCCAGGCTGCACCCAGGAAGCCCGCGAGCACAGCCCAGAAGCCCTTCTTGGTCGCCACCGCCGCGGCACCACCCAGCACGAGGGCCGCCAGGCCATATTCAGCCACCTTGTCGCCCGGGCGCCATTCCGCATAGGTCTCGCCCGAGTTGAACTGATAGCCCTGCAACACGCTGTTCAGCGCTGCTTCCGCACTCGCGAGTCCCGTCGGCGCAACGACCAGCACGACGGAGGTGTGGCCGCGACGGCCCAACACCTTGGTCGAGAAGTTCACGCTGCGCGAGCCTTCGGACTCCAGCAGGCTCGCCCATTCCAGTCGCTTGGTCATGGCGTTGTATTTCGGTGGCGCCGCCCAGTCGATGACATGCAAGGCAGGCCAGCCACGCCGCTTGCGCTCTTCATTGGCGGCCTCTGTGTTTTCCTTGAACGTCTTGAGCAGGGCGGCCGCGTCGATCTGCTCATCGTCCTTCACATAGCCGGCGTCTTCGAATTCGAAATAAGCCGACCATTCGAGGTTCTTCGGCGCCAGCAACACTTCGTTGCCACTGCCGAAGTTCTGGTTCAACTCCAGGAACTTCTTCGTGTCCGCCGTTCCGAGGAAGACGAACCCCTCGGGCACGACCAGTTTCGAGTTGCCGGCGACGTCGACGCTGGTCGGGCCATTGACCCAACCCAGGGAGCGCAACTGCTGGAAGTAGGCCTGTTCCTCAGCCGACGGTGCGGCCTCGCCCGCGACCAGGGCAACAGGAAGGCACAAGCAGAAGATCGCGATGAGGGATTTCAAGGCCGGCATGCAACGCTCCATTACGATGCCGGTGCCGACCCATCCCCGGGCGGACGGTTCAACGGCCGGGCTGTTTCTCGATTGCCAGGCTCGCCAGCACGGCGGCCTTGCGCGACAAGGATACCGCTTCAGCAGCCGCATTCGCGGCCGCAGACGCAGCCTGGGAAGCCTGCGAGGCTGCCTGGACAGAAATCTCCTCGGCCTGTTGCGCCACGGCGGCGGCGCAGACTGCCGAAGATTCCGCTGCCGACGCCGCGGACTGCGACGCGGACTCTGCCGCTGCCCAGGCCGCATCGGCCGCATCACGGACGATGCTCTGCAGCGACTGGTTGGCCGCGTCCTTCACCGCCTCATAAGCCTTGTTCGTCGCTTCCAGCGCATGCTTGGCTGACGCGGCTGCCCGCAGGGCCGCGGTCTTTGCGTTGGTCGTCAGTCCCTTCAGAGTAGCCAGCGACTGCGTATAGCGCTCATTGACGACCAGGTAGTGCACTCGGAAGTCCGCGAAGTCTCGCTGCAGTGCCTCAAGCGATTCCGCGAGTGCTTTCGTGTCAGTTTCCATTACCAATCCTTCATTGATGTATCGACTCCACGACGCGCTGCATGGCATCGCAGAATGCATCGACAGTATCCGCCTTGAAGATGACATCGCGCACGCCGATCGCAGCCGCTTCGGCGCGCAAGCTGTCATCGACATAGCCCGTGGTGATGACAACGGACAGGTCAGCGCGGATCGCCCGCACTTCACGTGCGACGTCCAGGCCTGATGTCATCGGCATATTGTAGTCCGTCAGCACCAGATCGAAGCCTGCAGGGGCTGCACGCAGGACTTCCAGAGCCTGCACGGGGTCGGTGCAGGCCGTGACGCGATACCCACGCCGCTCGAGGATCCTCGGCACGAGCGACACCAAGGCCTCTTCATCATCGATGTACAGCACGCGCATGCCGGCGACCGGGACCGGCGGAGCGGCCGCGCTTGCGACAGGCACGACGGAGGGCGCTGCCGAAGCGGGTGCCAGGGCCGGGAATAGCAGCGTGAACGTGGTGCCCTGCCCGGGGCTGCTTTGGACATCAATCAGTCCATGGTGTGACTGCACGATGCCATGGACCACGGAGAGACCCAATCCGGTGCCCTCACCCAGCGAGCGGGTCGTGAAGAAGGGATCGAAGATCCGCGACAAGACCGCCGAATCCATGCCACTGCCCGTGTCACGCACCTCGATCGCCACGACCCCTTCCGGGTGCAGGCGGAGATACCCCCGTTGCCGCGCCGGCAGCGGTGCGCCCACCGCTGGCGCCCGCAGCGCCGACAGTCGGATACACAGGCTGCCGCCGCCGGTCGGCATGGCCTGCAGGGCATTGGTCGCAAGGTTGATGATGACCTGCGTGATCTGGCTGCTGACACCCGCGATCGGCGGCAGGTCCGGCTCGCACTCCATATCCAAACTGAGTCGGGCTGGCAGGGTCGCGCGCAGCAGGCGCACGCATTCTGCGATCACCAACTCCACTTGCAGGGGATGCAGGTCGGCCTCTTCCTTGCGGGCGAAAGACAGGATCTGCTGCACGAGGTCGCGACCGCGGATGCCGGCCTGGATGATCGCCGTCACGCTATCAAAGACGTGCGGGTTGCCAACAGAATCCTGCCTGGCCAATTCGGCGTTGCCCAGGATCGTGGCCAGGATGTTGTTGAAGTCGTGGGCGACGCCGGCGGCCAGCGTCCCGATCGCCTCGAGCTTGTTCGCCTGCCGCAGCTGCGCCTCCCGCTCCAGACGCGCCCGGTCGTCGCCGGCCAGCAGGAGATAACCGATCAAGTCGCCCTGCGGATCGGTCAGCGCACTCACCGACAGCGTGACCGGCAGCCGCAGGCCATCCCCCCGGACCAGCACAATATCGAAGGCCTGTTCGACAGAGCGGGTGCGTGCGGTCAATTCAGGGACATCGCAGAGTTCCGAGAACCGGCGCCGCCCGATGACATTCACTGCGGCGTACTTCAGCAGGCGCTCGGCGCCCACATTGAACACACGGATCAGGCCGTCGACGTCCGTCGCGATACAGGGAAACACAGCACTACGGAGGATGGCGGCGTGGATCGCCGTATCAGTGGGAGTTGTATTCATGTGTCTCCCAAGTGGCAAGGAACCGACAATCGAAGGGCCGATTAACACCCTACGCCGA
>CANGMU010000045.1 GCA_947454665.1 Pseudomonadota bacterium
GGAACTCTGCAGCGGGCAACGTCGATAGCACAAACCGGCTGCGACCTCCGCTGACTTTGACCTTGTCGCCATCCAGGGTGAGCGTCACCTGCGTCTTGTCCGGCAATGCCCGGATGATCTCCAGCAGTTTTCGCCCTGGAACGGTGACTTCACCCGGCTGCTGAACGGTGGCCTCGCCGCTCGCGACCAGTTCCACCTCCAGATCCGTGCCGGTCATCGACACGCGACCTGCGCCGCTGCCTCGCGCAGCGATCAGGACATTGGCCAGGATCGGCATCGTCTGCTTGCGTTCGACAACGCCAATCACCCCCTGAAGGGGCTGGAGGATCTGTTCACGGGTGGCGGAAAGTTTCATGGCCGGGATGCGCCCTCTGTATTCCTGAAAAGGTCTTATTTAAAACAGTAGTAGTAGCAGTTAGGCCGGTGTGAAACGAGGATAAACCAGAAGCCCCTGTCGAATCACGGCGTTGCAGCCGTCCGATCTGTGTGTTGCAGAACCCGGTACCTGTCCATCTCCTGTGCGTGGCCTGTGGATGGATTCATCCACAATTCCATACACAGCTTCTGCACCGACTTGTCCCCGTATCCATCCACAGGCTTGTCCACAGCCTTCATGCTTCAACCGGTCAGCGTACGCAGCAGGTTGGAATAGTCCTCGCGGATCTTCTGTTCCAGCTCCTGAAGTTCCTTGATGCGCTTGCAGGCATGCATGACGGTCGTATGGTCGCGGCCGCCGAAGGCATCGCCGATTTCTGGCAGGCTGTGCGAAGTGAGTTCCTTGGCCAATGCCATCGCGATCTGCCGCGGCCGAGCGATCGAGATGCTGCGACGCTGCGACAGCAGGTCCGCCACGCGCACCTTGAAGTAATCGGCGACGGTCTTCTGGATGTTCTCGATCGTGACGAGCTTGGCCTGCAGCGTCAGCATGTCCTTGAGCGATTCCTTCGCGAATTCCAGCGTGATCGGCCTGCCGGTAAATCGAGCGTTCGCGATCACGCGGCGCAATGCGCCCTCGAGTTCACGGACGTTCGAGCGGATCCGCTTGGCGATGAAGAACGCGACTTCATCGGGCAAATCCATGCCCACGGCCTGCGCCTTGCTCATGAGAATGGCCACGCAGGTTTCCAGTTCCGGCGGCTCGATCGCGACCGTAAGGCCCCAGCCGAAGCGGGACTTCAGCCGCTCCTCCAGGCCCGCCACCTCCTTCGGATAGCGGTCGCAGGTCAAGATGATCTGGTTCTGGCCTTCAAGCAGCGCGTTGAAGGTATGGAAGAACTCTTCCTGCGAGCGGTCCTTGCCGGCGAAGAACTGGATGTCGTCGATCAGCAGGGCATCGAGGCCGCGATACGCCGCCTTGAATTCGTTCATCGTGTTGTGCTGAAGCGATTTGACCATGTCGCCGACGAAACGCTCGGAATGCACATAGGCCACCCGCGCATCCGGATTGCGGGTCTTGATGAGGTGCCCGACCGCGTGCATCAGGTGTGTCTTGCCCAGACCCACACCGCCGTAGATGAACAACGGGTTGTAGGCCTTGCCAGGATTCTCACCGACCTGGATGGCGGCTGCCTTCGCGAAATGGTTGCTCTTGCCTTCGACGAAGGCGTCGAAGGTCGACTCGGGATTGAGGCGGGCGCCCACCAGCAACATCGGCGCGGGACGACTGCGGCCCCCCGGTGCCGGCGCCATGACGGGCGGCGGTGGGGCGACGCTGGGGGCGCGGGAACCCACTTCGACCGTGAAAGGGACTGGCTGACCCGCCCCCTCGGCCAGGAGTTCGCCGATTTTCGCGCCAAGATTGGCGTTGATCCAGTCCACCACGAAGCGGTTCGGCGCCATTAGGCGCAATGTCCCTTCCGATTCGACGGCCTGCAGCGGTCGGACCCAGGTGTTGTACTGGGAATCCGGCAGCTCTTGCTCCAGCACCGAGGCAATCTGGGACCACAGAACCGACAAAGGGAACTCCGGAATCGTCGAGGAGGGCCTAAAGGATGCGCAGCATACCGCAAGCCTTGACACTCATGGCGCCCGTGCGTACCCTGCCCGACCTCTTTGACATTGCCCCCCGCGGGACACCACGATGGCCACGAAACGCACCTATCAGCCGAGCAAGATCAAGCGTGTCCGCACGCACGGCTTCCGCGCCCGCATGGCGACTGCCGATGGCCGCAAGGTCCTGGCCCGTCGTCGCGCCAAGGGCCGCAAGCGCCTGATCCCCTGATCTGCTGCCTGAGCGCATAGCGCTCATGCTGCCCGGGGACCGCCGTTCCCACGGCTTCGCGCCCCGGCAGCGGCTTCTATCGCCCAAGGACTATCAACGCGTCTACGCTTTGCGCAGGCGCGTGTCCGACGGGTTCTTCTCCGTGAACTTTGCGCCATCGCCTCCCGGCCACGCCCGGCTGGGTCTGTCCGTGGGCGCCAAGATGGTCGGCAACGCAGTGTCACGCAATCGCGTGAAACGCACCGTCCGCGAATCCTTCCGCGCCCACCAGCACTTGCTGCCTTCAGTCGACCTCGTCGTTGGCGCGCGCGCGATGGCGCGCACCGCGCATAATGCCCGCCTGCGCGAAAGCCTCGCGGAACTCTGGAAGAAAGTCGCCACACAATGCGCCGCATCGCCCGCGCAATGATCCGCCTCTACCAGCTCGCGGTCAGTCCGTGGCTGGGGACGCGTTGCCGCTTCCATCCCAGCTGCTCGCAATATGCCTATGAGGCTTACGGCGAGCACGGTTTCCTCCATGGCACGACGCTGACCGCCAAGCGCCTGTGCCGCTGTCATCCTTTCCATGCCGGTGGATTCGATCCGGTCCCCACAGTCGGTAAAGCCCCACGCCAATGAACAATCCGAGACTGTTTCTCTGGGTCGCCCTCGCGCTGATCCTCTTCCTGAATTACGAGACCTGGATGAAGGACTACGGCACGACGCCGGCGTCCGCCGCCGAAGTGGCCGCTGCCGCCAAGGCTGCGCCGGACCTGGACGCCGCGCCGCCGCAGGTGGCAGGCGACAGCGGCAGCGCATCGCCCGTGCCGGCCGCCGCTGCGCCGACCGCGGCGCTCGCCGGTGCCTCTACGCCGGAAGCGGAGCCGGCAGGTCGCAACATCACCGTGCGCACCGACGTGCTCGACCTCACGATCAACCTGCGCGGTGGCGAGCTCAACCGTGCGGACATCCTGCAGTACCCGAAGGTCAAGAACGAGCCGGGCGTGCCTGTGCGGATCCTCCGCAACGAGGGTCCGGATTCGCTGTATGTCATGCAGTCGGGTCTGGCCGGCGATGCCGCTTCGGGCGCCCGCCCGACGCACCGCGCGCTGTATGAGTCGAACTTCGAGTCCTTCGTGATGCTGCAGGAAGCGGACACGCTGAAGGTGCCGCTCACCTGGACCTCGGCCGACGGCGTCACGGTCACCAAGACCTTCGTGTTCCACCGTGGTTCTTACAAGGTGGATCTGGAATACAGCGTGCAGAACGCCGGCACCGCGCCCTGGGCCGCCGCGTCCTACGTGCAGATCAAGCACGATATGCCGCCGGTCGAGCGTTCGTACTTCAACGTGGACAGCTATTCCTTCACCGGCCCTGCCCTCTGGGATGGCACCAAGTACCGCAAGCTCAAGATCGAGAAGACCGACGACCAGAACGTCGCGCTCGACGTGACTAAGGGCTGGTTCGCCGCGCTCGAACATCACTTCGTGGGTGCGATGATTCCGGCCGCCGACGTGGCGTATCACTACACGCTGAAGGCGCGTGGCCATGAATACCTGGCCACCGTCATGGGTCCGACGCAGACCGTGCAGCCGGGCGCCGCCGGCACTTTCAAGGAAACGCTCTTCGTCGGCCCCAAGCTGCAGGCACAGCTCGAGCCCATCCACCCGGAACTGAGCCGCGTGGCCGACTACGGCATGCTGACGATGATCTCGCGCCCGCTCTTCTATGTGCTGAAGAACGTGCACCAGCTCTTCGGCAACTGGGGCTGGACAATCGTCTTCACGACGCTGCTGCTGAAGCTGCTCTTCTATCCGCTGTCGGAAGCCAGCGGCAAGTCGATGGCCAAGATGCGCACGCTGGGCCCCCGCATCAAGAACCTGCAGGAAACCTACGCCGACGACCGCGAGAAGCTCGGCCGCGCGATGATGGATCTCTACAAGCGCGAAAAGATCAACCCGGCGGCAGGCTGCCTGCCCATGCTGATTCAGCTGCCTGTGTTCCTTGCGTTCTACTGGGTGCTGCTCGAGAGCGTGGAGATGCGCCAGGCGCCGTTCATCGGCTGGATCAACGATCTCTCATCGCGTGATCCGTTCTTCATCCTGCCGGCGCTGATGGCGATTGCCATGTTCGTCCAGTACAAGATCAACCCGAAGCCGGCAGACGAAATGCAGGCCAAGGTGATGATGATCCTGCCGCTGGTGATGTCGGTGACCTTCGCCTTCTTCCCGTCGGGCCTCGTGCTGTACTGGGTGACGAACACCGTGCTCGGCATCCTGCAGCAGTGGAACATCAACCGCCGCCTCGGCGCAGCCTGATGTCCAACGCGACGGCCATCCGCGCGACTGTGCTGCGTCGTACCGAGGCGGGATGGCGCATCATCGAGACCACCGATCGCTAACGCGCGCTGCCAACGCGATGCAATCACGGCGATCAGCAGGCGTTGACACCATTGTCGCCATCGCGACCCCCCCAGGTCGCGGTGGCATCGGCATCGTCCGCTTGTCTGGGCCCAATGCCAGCGCCATCGCGGCGGTGGCGGGCGGGCTGGAAAGGCTTCTCCCGCGACGCGCCCAGTTCCGGGTGTTCCGCGATGCCGATGGCAGTGTCATCGATGAAGGCCTGATGCTGCATTTCCCTGGCCCGGGATCCTTCACGGGCGAGGATGTGGTCGAGCTGCAGGCCCATGGCAGTCCGGTCCTGCTGGAGGCATTGGTCGAACGCTGCGTGAAGGCCGGTGCGCGGCGCGCGCGACCGGGCGAATTCAGCGAACGGGCCTTCCTCAACAAGCGCCTGGACCTTGCACAGGCCGAGGCCGTCGCCGACCTCATCGCCGCGGGTTCACGGCAGGCAGCGCGGGCCGCCCTGCGTTCAATGCATGGCCATTTTTCGAATCTGGTCCATGCAGCCGTCGAAGCGCTCACCTTGCTGCGCGTCTACGTCGAGGCCGCGATCGACTTCCCCGACGAGGATATCGATCTTCTGTCGGGACCGGCCATCCAGGCCCATCTGGACAAAGCCCGCAGTCGCCTGGGCGTTGCGGAAAACGCCGCGAAACAGGGCGCCCTGCTGTCGCGCGGCATGCATGTCGTGATTGCCGGACGCCCCAATGCGGGCAAGTCGACCTTGCTGAACCAGCTTGCCGGGCATGATGCCGCGATCGTGTCGCCGGTCGCGGGCACCACGCGAGACCTGCTGCGTGAACGCATTCACCTCGATGGCTTGCCGCTGCATCTGGTCGATACGGCCGGACTGCACGACGCCACGGGCGATGACATCGAACGCGAAGGCATGCGGCGCGCGCGCGCGGAAATGGCACGCGCCGACCGCGTCCTGTTCGTCATCGACACGGCTACTGATCCGCATGGCGACAGCCTCGTGGCAGAATCCGCCTCACTGCCCGAAGGCGTGCCGGTCACACGCGTCTTCAACAAGTGCGATCTGGCTGGACATCCGGTCGGGGTCGGCAGTGACGACGACTCGCTGTGGATCAGTGCGTCCACCGGCGCGGGACTCGAGCTGCTGCGCGCACATCTCAAGACCGTGATGGGTTTCGAGGGTGACACCGAAACCACGGTCTCGGCGCGCGCCCGTCACGTCGAGGCACTGGCGCGCGCCCGCGAATCCTTCGAAGCGGCCGGCCAGATGCTCAAGCTCCGCCACGGCGAGCTGGTCGCCGAAGAACTGCGCATTGCCCAGGACGCGTTGGGCGAGATCACGGGTGCCGTGACGCCGGATGACCTGCTCGGCAAGATCTTTGGGAGCTTCTGCATCGGGAAGTAAGCGGTCGTGCACTGATACGGCCCGTCATACCGGACACGCGCACGCGCTTACACGGTGCAAGGGCGGCAGGGACTGCGCCGCCATTGTGCAAGGCGCGCCCCGAAATGGCTCGTGGGACGTCCTTGACGACTTCCCCCGCTTGGCACGGGGACTGCAATGCCTTCCCCATGTCGTTTCCCAAGTTTGACGAGATGCGGGCCGCCGATGGGTCCGTTCGCGAACACTACGCGGCGTTCCAGGCCTGGCTCGCGCAGCAGCCTGCCGAGCACCTCGCCGAAAAGCGCCGCGAGGCCGACCTGCTGTTCCATCGCCTCGGCATCACCTTCGCGGTCTACGGCGAGGAACAGGGCACCGAGCGGCTGATCCCCTTCGACATCGTGCCGCGCATCCTGCCCGCTGCGGAGTGGCGTGAACTGGAAACGGGCCTGCGCCAACGCGTGCGGGCGCTGAATGCCTTTCTCGGCGATGTCTACGGCGAACAGGCCATTCTGAAAGCCGGCCGCATACCGTCCGAAGCCATCCTGACGAACGCCCAGTACCGGCCAGAGATGCAGGGCATCCGACTGCCCACCGATACCTATGCGCATGTGGCTGGCGTGGACATCGTGCGTGATGGCAACGGCGTGCTCCATGTGCTGGAAGACAACCTGCGCGTGCCTTCGGGCGTCTCTTACATGCTGGAGGATCGCCGCATGATGATGCGGCTGTTCCCGGAACTCTTCTCGAAGCACGCGGTGGCGCCGGTCGAGCATTACCCGGAATTGCTGAGCGCGAACCTGCGCAGTGTCGCCCCGGGTGGCCTCGAGGATCCGACGGTCGTGCTGCTCACGCCCGGCCGCTATAACAGCGCCTATTTCGAACACGCCTTCCTTGCGCAGCAGATGGGCGTGGAACTGGTCGAAGGCCAGGACCTCTTCGTGCGTGACGACGTCGTCTACATGCGCACGACGCGCGGACCGCAGCGCGTGGATGTGATCTATCGCCGCATCGACGACGACTACCTCGACCCGCTCGCCTTCAGACCGGATTCCACGCTCGGCGTGGCCGGCCTCATGACGGCCTATCGCGCGGGCACCGTCACCATCGCCAACGCGGTCGGCACGGGTATCGCGGACGACAAGTCCATTTATCCCTATGTGCCCGACATGATCGAGTTCTACCTTGGCGAAAAGCCTTTGCTCGCGAACGTGCCGACCTGGACGCTGCGCGATCCGGAGCAGCTGGCCGAGGTGCTCCCGCGTCTGCATGAGCTGGTCGTGAAGGAAGTCCATGGGGCAGGCGGCTATGGCATGTTGATCGGACCGGCCTCGACCAAGGCGCAGATCGAAGACTTCCGCAAAAAGATTCTCGCGCATCCGGAACGCTATATCGCGCAACCGACGTTGGCGCTCTCGACCTGTCCGACCTTCGTCGAGCAGGGACTCGCGCCGCGGCACATCGACCTGCGGCCCTTCGTGCTTTCCGGTCGCGACATCCAAGTCGTGCCCGGTGGCCTCACGCGCGTCGCCCTGCCGGAGGGCTCGCTGGTCGTGAACTCCTCGCAGGGCGGCGGCACCAAAGACACCTGGGTGCTGGAGGCCTGACCATGCTGAGTCGTACCGCAGACCACATCTACTGGCTGGGCCGCTACATCGAGCGCGCCGAAACGCTGGCGCGCGCATTGGACGTCCAATACCAGCTCTCCCTGTTGCCGCAGACGCCGGATTCCATCCGTGCAGGTTGGCTCGACACGCTCGATGAACTGGGCCTGCTGCCCGAATACCGCAAGCGTCATGGCGAGGTGACCATCGACTTGCCCCCCCTGTTCATCGCGCATGCGACGGACACGTCCATGAGCATCCGGGGTTGCCTGCAGGCAGCGCGCGAAAACGCGCGCGCCGTGCGCGGCGTCATCACCTCGGAAATGTGGGAAACGCTCAACGCGACCTGGATCGAATTGCGAGATTCCGGCTCCACGCATCGCAGCGCGGCGGGCATGCAGCATTTCATCGACTGGGTGAAGCACCGTTCACAGCTGCTGCGGGGCGTGTGGCAGGGCACGATGCTGCGCGACGAGGGGTATGCCTTCCTGCGCATGGGTACGGCGCTGGAACGTGCCGACGGCACGGCTCGAATTCTCGGTGCGCGTTTGGCCACGAGCAGTGGCGGCACGGCCATCGGTGGCTTCTACCAGTGGGGTGTGCTGTTGCGCGCGATGTCTGCGTTCGAGAACTACCGCAAGCTCTATCGCGACCTGGTCCTGCCGGACCGCGTCGCCGAACTGCTGGTGCTCTGCGAGGATGAGCCGCGTTCGCTGCGCCGTGCCGTGCATGACCTGTACACCGGACTGGGTGTCGTGGCGAACCAGCGTTCCCGAGAGACCGAACGCCGCGCCGGCGCGCTGGATGCCACGCTGCAGTTCGGCAGCACGGAGTCGGTCTCGCTGGAGCGCTTGCGTGCGCTGCTGGACGATTGCGTCGAGCGGCTGAAGGACATCGATCGGCGAATCGCGCGGGACTTCCTGGTCGCGATCGAGTATGCCGCGTGAAGCTGCACATCCGACATCGCACGGTCTACCGCTATGCCGCGCCTGTTGCCTACAGCATCCAGTTGCTGAGACTGGTTCCCCGCGAAGACGGCGTGCAACACGCGCTGTCCTGGCATGTCGACGTGCCGGGGCGTCGTTGCCTGCAGACCGATGCGTTTGGCAACCGCAGTCAGCTGGTGACGGTCGAAGGCACGCATACCGAACTGGCCATCGAAGCTCATGGCGTCGTCGATACGCGCGACGACACCGGAGGCTGGATCGTCGATGACGGCAGGCTCTCTCCGCTGGCATACCTTTCCGCCTCGACGCTGACGCAGCCGAACGACGCACTTGCCCAGCTCGGTGAAGGGCTGTTCAGCCCTGATGCTGACTTGATTGCCGATGCGCAGCAGCTGATGGATCGCGTGACTGCTGCTGTCATCTACCGGACGGGCGTGACCGGTGTCGCCGACACGGCCCAGGACGCCCTCCTCCGCGGCGAAGGCGTCTGCCAGGACCAGGCGCATGTCGCGCTGTCGGTCTGCCGTGCGGCCGGCATCCCGGCCCGCTATGTCAGTGGTTATCTGCACGACGCGGCGGCGGCCCATTCGGCGAGCCACGCCTGGATCGATCTCTGGGATGACGCGCGAAAGGTCTGGCTCAGCTGCGATGTGACACATCGCCGACTGGCAGCGGGTAACCTGTGCCGACTTGCCGTAGGCAGAGACTACCTCGATGCGGCACCGGTGCGCGGCATGCGCCGCGGCGGTGGCGAAGAGGAGATGTCCGTCTCGGTCCAGGTCTCCGCCCAGCAACAGCAATAAGGGTTTCGCATGACGTACTGCCTGTCGATGCTGCTCGACACCGGGCTTGTGTTCCTGTCCGACTCGCGCACCAACGCGGGTGTCGACCATGTCAGCACCTTCCGCAAGGCGACCGTGTTCGAAAAGCCGGGCGATCGCGTGCTCGTGCTGCAAACAGCCGGCAATCTCGCAGCCACGCAGTCCGTCGTGACCCTGCTGACCGAAGAGATCGCGATGGGCAAGGACCAGCCCTCGCTGATGAACTGCAAGACCCTGCACGAGGCGGCCTGCCTCGTCGGCAGTGCGTTGCGGCGGATCCATGATCGGGACGGCGAAGCCCTGCAGAAATTCGGCTTCGATTTCAATCCGGCCCTGATCCTTGGCGGACAGATCGCGGGCGAGAAGCCGCGCCTGTTCAACCTCTATGCCGCCGGTAACTTCATCGAAGCCACGTCGGACACAACCTACTTCCAGATCGGTGAATCCAAATACGGCAAGCCGATCATCGACCGCGTGATCCGGCGGACGAGCAGCCTCAACGAGGCGGTCAAGTGCGCCCTCGTGTCGATGGACTCGACGATCCGTTCGAACCTGTCTGTGGGACTGCCGCTGGACCTGGTGATCGTCAAGCGCGACCAGCTGCGCGTCGCGCGGCACATGAGCATCGACTCAAGTAACGACTATTTCCGTCAGATCAGCTCGGGGTGGAGCGAGGCGCTGCGACAGGCTTTCGTGCAGCTGCCGGACCACGACTGGTCCCAGCCGCGCGACGCCTGATGCGCGCGCACTAGAACAGCAGCCGTCGGAGCCAGCCGCGGCCCAACGTTTTCTCGCAGCGCTGCAGCTGCTGCTCGTATTGCGTGGCCGTGGACTGCACGCCCCGCGCAACCTCGATCAGCCAGGCCTTTTTCGTGAAGGTTTTCTGGCGGAAACCGCCTTGTCCCTCGTGGTAGGCGAGATAGAGGTTGTAGGCGTCGTTCGGCGCGATGCGGTTTTCCTTCACCGAGCGCGCGTTGTACCAGCCGATGAAATCCACCGCGTCGGCGAAATCCGATCGGCTGGAGATCGTGTTCCCGGTGTCCCGCTTGTAATCCTTCCAGGTGCCCTTCAGCGCCTGGGCATAGCCATAGGCATCCGAAGGCCGTGGGCCGGGGATGATGCCGAGGATGCGTGTGCGCTGCGGTTTCGCCTTTTGCTGGAAGGCCGACTCCTGCCCGATGAAGGCGAGCGAGACCGACATCGGGATCTTCCAACGGTCCTCGGACTTCTTCGCCGCCTTGAACCAGTCGCGGTGCTCTTCGAAGATCCCGCAGGCGTCACGCGTGTTGGAAGGCGGCGCCGTCGCGCATGCCGACAGTATCAGCGCGAACGCGACGGCGAGGACTGTCCGCAAGCGCGGCTTACTCCGCGGCCGCCCGGCCCGGGCCGTAATCGGCAGGCCAGCCTGAAGGCTTTTCATCCGGCAGGTTGAACAGCACGGCATGCACTTCAGAGATATGGCCCTGCTGGATCGCGAAGAATTCGCCCACCAGGCGATCGTTCGACGTCGCGACGCTCTGGCTCTTGGCACCGGCCTTCATGCCGAAGCGTGCGATCGACAGGACGATGCCGCGTTCCTCGTCGACCACGGCATAACGACGGTCCCAGAGGTTGCGGCCCAGGAAGGCGCCCTCATCGAACCCGCGCGAGGTGTCGTTGAACTTGCCGTCACGCACCGTGCCGGTGGTCTGGAAGCCGTTCTCGAAGCGCAGTGTGTCCGGCAGGATGCGCGCCCGGTGATAAGCCGGCGTGCCATTGGTCTGGAACGCACGCCAATAGCCCTCGGCCGTGCCAATCAGGTCGTAGTACGAATCCCGCTCCGCCTCGCGGATCGACAGTTGCAGGCGCGGCGAGACCGTCGTCAGACGATCCGGATCCCAAAGCCGGTCGGCCTCGCCCTTGTTGGCCTTGATCGTCTCGATCTCCGTGATGGCGCCGGCCTGCACCTTCAGGCGCAGCATCAGCATCGTCTTGCTGCCATCGGCGTTCTTCACGACGGCCTCGGTGCCTGTGTCACCGCGGCGCGTATTCACGATGTCGAAGCGGTAGACCGCGTCGCCCGCGCCGGCCCAGAGCGTGTCGGCCAGTTTCTTCTCGCTGCCGTTCTCGGTGATGCGCGCCCTGGCGGCCTGGGGCAGCCCCTTCGCGTCATGCGCCTTGAGCGCCTTGAAGTACGCATCGACATGGCCGGTCAGGCAGGCCCTGTCGCAGGACGGGCTCTGCGCCTGGACAGGCGCGTGGATGACGGCAAACAGCAGCGCGAGTGCCAGTGCACCCCGACGGAAAGCTTGGATCATGGTTCCCCCGATTCTTGTTGTTGACGTCCGGACAGGCGGTCGAGCATAGCCTGAATTTCGGCAGCGCTCGTCCGACTGCGTAGAATCCAGAGCACCATGTTCAAGCACCCCGGCCGCATCCTGCTGAAGGGCCTCGTCACGATCCTGCCGATCGGGCTGACGCTCTATCTCATCTACTGGCTCGGCGTGACGCTGGAGTCGGTGCTGTCCGGCCCGCTGCACTGGTTCATCGACCCGGACCACTACGTCCCCGGCATGGGTCTGGTGTCCGGCTTCGTCGTGCTGTTTGCGCTGGGCCTGCTGGTCAATGCCTATGTCGTCGGCCGCATGCTTCGTTTCGGCGAACAGCTGGTGCTGAAGGTCCCGATCGTGGGGACGATCTACACGGCGTTCCGTGATGTGGCCAAGCTCATGCACTCCGAGGCCAAGAGCGACCTGGAGCGCGTGGTTGTCGTGCTCGTCGGCGAAATGCGGCTGATCGGCTTCGTCACGCAGGAACACGCGGCGCTGCCGGGCGTCGCCACCGCGCAGGACCTGATAGCCGTGTACCTGCCGATGAGTTACCAGATCGGCGGATACACCGCCTATCTGCCGCGCAGCCAGGTCGAGCCGACCGACCTGTCGGTCGAGGCGGCGATGCGCATCGTGCTCACGGGCGGGCTGCAGGGGCGATAGTCACTGCGGCTTCCACGCGGACGCCGCGGCAGCGAACGCAGCCGTTTCCTCATCGAGAGCGCTGTTGTCGCCGGGCGGGAAGTAGCTCAGCTTGACGACCACCGTGCGCGTGGCCGGGTCGATCCAGATGTACTGGCCCTGCAGGCCGATCGCCGCGAAGGCCTCGCTGTTCGCATAGGTCCACCACTGCAGGCCATAACCCCCGCGCCGCGCGTCTTCCGGCCCGAAGGGCTGCGTGGACTGGCGGATCCAGTCGGCGGACACGATGCGCTTGCCGTTGGCGACGCCGCCGTCCAGCACCATCTGCCCGACACGCGCGAAATCACGCAGCGTTGCGTTCAGGCCCGCACCGCTGAATTCGCGGCCCGTGCCCGGTGCGCCGTCCATGATGTAGAAGCTGTCGGCCTCCGCGCCCAGCGGCTCCCACAGGCACTTCGCCGTGTAGGCCGCGACGCTGCCGCCCGTGATGCGCTCGATGAGCCAGCCCAGCACGGCCGTGTCGATTGTCTTGTACTGGAACACCGTGCCGGGCGGATGCAGCCGCGGCAGCACGCGCGCGACGTCGGCGAAACGCGTCTGGTTCTTCACGAGCGAGCTGATGTGGTTGCTCGCCGCGCGGCCAGGATTGGCGAAGTCATAGCGCTCTTCGTAATCGACGCCCGACCGCATCTGCATCACATGGCGGATCGAGACGCCCTCGTAGCCACTGCCCTTCAGTTCGGGGATGTAAGTGGAAATAGGCGTATCCAGCGAATTGATCTTGCCCTCGGCCAGCGCGCAGCCGACCAGGATCGAGGTCACGGACTTGGTCATGGACCAGGCAATGAAACGCGAATGCGCATCGGTGCCATTGCGATAGGTCTCGCTGACGATGCGGCCGTCCTTCATGACCAGCAGCGCGTTCGTGTAGGTGCGCTCCATGAACTGCTCTGGCGTGTAGGGCTTGCCCTGGAAGCTGTAGCGGAAGTCGAGCGCGTGGTCCGCCTGCGGCAGCGGCCACACCGCGCCGCTGCGCGGCACGACCCGCGTCGTGAACAGCCGGTCCATGCTGCGGAAGGTGAAGCTCGCGAGGTCGCCGTCGTTCATGTGCCAGCGCGCGATCTGCAGCGCGACCGGCACGTCGGAGGCCGGGCCGCTGGCCAGGGGGCCCGGGAGGGTCTGCTGGGCGAGGGCCAGTGGCGTGGCCAATGCAAACCCGATGATCGTTACAAGCGGAACTCGGAACATGGAGCGCATCCGTACTGGTTGGGAACTTA
>CANGMU010000046.1 GCA_947454665.1 Pseudomonadota bacterium
ATGAACGCTTTTATCTGCTCCGACTGCCTCATCGCATCCTTGAACCCCAGCGCGATCAGCTCCTGCGTGTAATCGGATTCGAACAGCAGGTAGCTCGCGAGCCGCGCACCGCGCGCATCGCGCACGCCGGTCACCCCGAACAGCGCCCGCAAGCTGCGGGGCAACTTGCCGATATGACGGGCAGCCACATCACGGGGCTCTTCGCTGGGCGTGATCAGCATCGTCTCCACGACGCGCGCACCGGGAACGAGCTTCGGGGCTGCGCGCACGAGCATGTTCATGCGCTCGATCTGCTCGCGGTCGGCATAGACGTTGTCGGTGAACAGGTTGTCCAGCGCATAGCCCAGCAACTGCCCCGGTCGCGGCGCGGAATGATGCATCGCGTGTCCAGGGCCCTGTGGATGTTCCTGCGCGCCGCGCACGCCAACGACCAGCAGCCGATCGGCACCGAGGTGCACGGCGGGGCTCAGGGGCGCGATCTGACGCATGGCGCCGTCGCCGTGGTAATCGTTGCCGACACGCTCAGGCGGAAACAGGAAGGGCACGGCGAGACTTGCCATCAGGTGCTCGAGCGTCAGCGTGGCTCGGCGCCCGATATGCAGGCGTCGCGTCCATTCGTCCAATTGCGGTCCGCCTTCGAAGAAGGCCACGGAATGTGCATTCGAATAGCTGGTCGCGCAGAGAGCCAGTGCATCGAGGTCGCCGCGGACGAGCCCGTTGCGCAGACCTTGCCAGGACACATTGCGCAGCAACAGGTCGCGCAACGGGCCGTTTTCGAACAGCGAGCGCGGCGGCACGACGAGGCCCCCGGTGATCAGCGAACTCAACCAGTGGAAGCCGGACCTCACCATCCGGTTGGCGCCCACCTCGATGACCTGGTCGACGTGGAAGCCCGCCCAGACGCGCTCGATGTCCTGGATGGCGCGCTGCCAGCGCCTCGCCCGCGAGGCGATAACGGCGGCCGCCACGGCGCCGGCCGAGGTCCCCACGATGACGCGGAAAGGATTCGGCTGATCCGGGAACAGTTCGGCAACGGCCTTGAGCACGCCGACCTGGTAGGCCGCGCGGGCCCCGCCGCCCGTGAGCACGAGGCCGGGAACCGAAGCCCGTTGTGACGTATCCAAGTTCATGCCACTAATATCGGCCTTAGCACACGCTTCAAGTCACGGATTGTTTACGGGGGATACCATGCTTTCACGTCATACCGCCACTTCCCTGGCACTGGCCGCCGCGCTGGGCCTGGCCACGATCTCCACCGCCGCCGTCGCCGCCGACGCCGCGCCGGCCGCTGCGGCCGCCGCGAATCCGGCCGAGGGCAGCGTCGCCCCGGGCTTCCGCTTGCAGGACCAGACCGGCAAGTGGGTCACCCTCGACGAGCAGAGGGGCAAGTGGGTCGTGCTTTATTTCTACCCGAAGGACCAGACGCCGGGCTGCACCACCGAAGCCTGCGAGTTCCGCGATGACGTCTTCGCCTTCCGCAAGGCCGGCGCCGTCGTGCTGGGCGTCAGCGTCGACGACGTCGAATCGCACAAGGCCTTCTCGGAGAAGCACGGCCTGCCCTTCTCGCTGCTGGCCGACCCGACCAAGGAAACGGCGAAGAAGTACGGCGTGCTGACGAGCTTCGGCCCGATGGAAATCGCACGCCGCGACACCTTCCTGATCGATCCGACCGGCAAGGTCGCGCGTCATTACGAGAAGGTGAAGCCGGATGGCCATTCCAAGTCGGTGCTGGCCGACATCGAGTCGCTGAAGAAGGCGCCGGCCGCCAAGAAGGGCTGATCGCCGCGGGGCCAGCCGGGCCCCGTATTGAACGGAGAGGCCGTGGCACCGCGAGGCGCCACGGCCTTTTTTCAGCCGCCGCGCGAGACGCGCAGGATCTGCATCGAGTTCGTGCCGCCCTGCACGCCCGACAGCTCGCCCTTGGTGAGGATGATCGGATCGCCCACGTCGACGAGCTGGTTTTCCAGCAGGCGATCGAAGATCGCCTGGTACATCTGCGACTGGTTCGTCACCGTGACATCGAACAGCACCGGCTCGACGCCGCGATAGAGCATCACGCGGCCCTGCGTGCGCTCCTGGCGCGTGAAGGCATAGATAGGGATGTCCGTGCGGATACGCGACATCCACAAGGGCGTGAGGCCCGATTCCGTCAGCGCGACGATGGCCCGCACATGCAGGTGGTTCGCCGTGTACATCACGGCCTTCGCGATGGCTTCCTCGGTGTGCGAAAACTCGCCTTCCGTGCGCACCGCGCCCGGATTGCCGATTTGGTACTTCTCGGCACCCACGATCACGTGCGCCATCGCCTGCACGGCCTTGACCGGATACTTGCCGGCGGCCGTCTCGGCCGAGAGCATCACCGCATCGGTGCCGTCGAGCACGGCGTTGGCCACGTCGCTGACCTCGGCGCGCGTCGGCACCGGGCTCTGGATCATGGATTCCATCATCTGCGTCGCGGTGATCACGACCCGGTTCGCCGCCAGTGCCTGCTGGATGATGGTCTTCTGCATGCCGGTCAGTTCGGCATAGCCCATCTCCACGCCCAGGTCGCCGCGCGCGACCATCACCGCATCGGTGACGGAGAGGATCGACGCCAGGTTCTCGATCGCCTCGTGGCGCTCGATCTTGGCGACCACGTGCGCGTTGCAGCGCCACTTGCGCAGTTCAGCCTGCGCACGGCGGATGTCGGCCGCGTCGCGCGCGAAGGACACGGCGATATAGTCCACGCCGATCTCGGCGGCGAGCTTGATGTCCTCGAGGTCCTTGTCGGTCAGGGCCGGTGCGGACAGGCCACCGCCCTGGCGGTTCAGGCCCTTGCGGTTGGACAGCTCGCCACCCACGCGGACGATGCAGTCGATGCGCGTGCCGGTGACGTCGCTGACTTCAAGGATGATGAAGCCGTCGGCCAGCAGCAGCGTGTCGCCCGCGCGCACGTCGCGCGGCAGGTCCTTGTAGGCGCAGCCGACTTCGTTCTCGTTGCCGGCGGTCGGGTCGAGGCTGACGTCGAGCGCGAAAGGCTGGCCCTCGACGAGCTGGACCTTGTTGCCGACGAAGCTTTCGATACGGATCTTCGGGCCTGCCAGGTCGGCAAGGACGCCGACCGGGCGACCCGCGGCCTTGCTGGCATCGCGGATCTGCGTGCAGCGACGACGCACGTCCTCGCGCGTGCCATGCGAGAAATTGATGCGCGCGATGTCCAGGCCGGCGGCGACCATTTCCTTCATCACGGCGGGGTCATCCGTGGCGGGACCCAGCGTGCCGACGATTTTTGTGCGCCTGATCATGTTTGCCTCAACTTATATGGAAAAACGGCGCCGCAGGGTGCGGCGCCGTCGTGGCTCTTATCCTGCTGCGCGGTCCTCAAGGACCGCGACAGCGGGGAGTTTCTTGCCCTCGACGAACTCGAGGAAGGCGCCGCCACCGGTAGAGATATAGGAAATCCCGTCCGACACGCCGTACTTTTCAATCGCGGCGAGCGTGTCACCGCCACCGGCCAGCGAGAAGGCCTTGCTGCTGGCGATGCCATTGGCCACCGCACGCGTGCCTTCACCGAACTGGTCGAACTCGAACACGCCAACCGGGCCGTTCCACAGGATCGTGCCGGCTTCGCCGATGATCTGCGCGAAACGCTCCGCCGTGTCCGGGCCGACGTCGAGGATCATGTCGTCGTCGGCCACCTCGGCGATGCTGCGCACGTCCGCATGCGCCGTCGCCGCGAATTCCTTTGCCGTGACGACATCGGTCGGCAGCGGGATGTCGGCGCCGCGGGCCTGGGCCTGCGACATGAGCCGCTTGCAGGTGTCGAGCATGTCCATCTCGCAGAGCGACTTGCCGACCTTCGCGCCCGTGGCGGCGAGGAAGGTGTTGGCGATGCCACCGCCCACGATCAGGCGATCGACCTTCGCCAGCAGGGCCTCGAGGATGGTGAGCTTGGTGCTCACCTTCGAGCCCGCCACGATCGCAACCAGCGGACGTGCTGGCTTCGCCAGCGCGCGGTCCAGCGCCTCGAGCTCGCCGACGAGCAGCGGACCCGCGCAGGCCACAGGCGCGAAACGCGCGACGCCGTGCGTACTGGCCTCGGCACGATGGGCCGTGCCGAACGCATCCATCACGAAGACATCGCAGAGCGCGGCCATCTTGCGAGCCAGCTCCTCGTTGTCCTTCTTTTCACCCTTGTTGAAGCGCACGTTCTCGCAGAGCACGACCTGACCCGGCTCGACGGCGATGTCATCGAGCCAGTCCTTGACCAGCGGCACGCTGCGACCCAGCAGCGCCGACAGGCGTGCCGCGACCGGAGCCAGCGACAGCTCGGGGTCGAACTTGCCCTCCTCGGGACGGCCCAGGTGCGAGAGCAGGATCAGGCGCGCACCCTTCTCCAACGCCAGCCGGATCGTCGGCAGCGCCGCACGGATGCGTGCATCGCTGGTGACTTCGCCGTTCTTGATCGGCACGTTCAGATCCTCCCGGATCATCACGCGCTTGCCGGCGAGGTCGAGCTTCGCCATCTCGAGGACTTTCATGTCGCAGCTCCGGCGCTTACTTGGCCTTGGACCAGGCCAGCGCCGTATCCAGCATGCGGTTCGAGAAACCCCACTCGTTGTCGTACCAGGCGCAGACCTTCACGATCGTGCCGTCGATGACCTTGGTGAGCGTGGCGTCGTAAGTCGACGAAGCCGGATCGTGGTTGAAGTCGATCGAGACCAGCGGGCCGTCGTTGTAGGCCAGCACGCCCTTGAGCGCGCCGTCCGACGCAGCCTTGACCAGCTGGTTGATCTCTTCGACCGACGTGGCGCGGTTGGCGGTGAACGTGAGGTCGACCATCGACACGTTGATCGTCGGCACGCGGACCGCGAAGCCGTCGAGCTTGCCCGCAAGCGCAGGCAGCACCAGGCCCACGGCGGCGGCAGCGCCCGTCTTGGTCGGGATCATCGACATCGTGGCCGAACGCGCACGGCGCAGGTCCTCGTGGTAGACGTCCGTCAGCACCTGGTCGTTGGTGTAAGCGTGGATCGTCGTCATCAGGCCGTGCTTGAGGCCGATGCTGTCGTTGAGCACCTTGGCCAGCGGCGCGAGGCAGTTGGTCGTGCACGAGGCGTTCGAGACGACCGTGAACTCCGACTTCAGCACGTCATGGTTCACGCCATAGACGACCGTCGCATCGACGTCGGCGCCGCCCGGCGCAGAGATCAGCACCTTCTTGGCGCCGCCGGCGAGGTGGGCCGAGGCCTTGGCCTTGCTCGTGAAGAAGCCCGTGCACTCGAATACGATCTCGACGCCCAGCTCGCCCCAGGGCAGCTTGGACGGGTCGCGCTGCGCCAGCACCTTGATGCGGTCGCCGTTGACGACCATCGAATCGCCATCGACCGACACAGTGCCCTTGAACTTGCCGTGCGCGGTGTCGTACTGCGTCAGGTGGGCATTGGTCTTGGCGTCGCCGAGGTCATTGATCGCGACGATCTGGATCTCGTTCGTGCGGCCCGACTCGTACAGCGCACGGAGGATGTTGCGGCCGATGCGGCCGTAGCCGTTGATGCCAACCTTGATCGCCATGGTTCGATGTCCTCGATTTGAAAGTGCTGTAAACGTCTTGAATCAGGAATGGAGCAATTCTACGACCGACTGCTGCAGTTTTTCGGCCGTCAGCCCGAAATGCTTGAAGAGGTCCGCGGCCTTGCCCGAGGCGCCGAACTGGTCGATGCCCAGCACGCGGCCGTTCAGTCCGACATGGCGCCACCACAGGCCCGTGGAGCCGGCTTCGATCGCCACGCGGCGGGTGACCGCGGGCGGCAGCACCGCGTCGCGGTAGGCGGCCGGCTGGCGGTCGAAGGCTTCGACGCAGGGCATGGACACGACGCGGATACGGCGGCCCTGCGCGGTCAGCGCATGCGCCACCTCGACGGCCAGCGCCACTTCGGAACCGGTCGCGATGAGGAGGGCTTCCGGCGTGCCTGCGCTGTCGAGCAGCGTGTAGCCGCCGCGGGCCATCGCCGCCTGCTGGTCGGCCGAACGCGGCTGCTGCGGCAGTGCCTGGCGCGTCAGCACCAGCGCCGAGGGGCCATCGGCACGTTCGACCGTGGAAATCCACGCGGCGGCGGTTTCGGCGGCATCGCAGGGACGCCACACGTCCACGTTCGGCATCAGGCGCAGGGACGCCGTGTGCTCGACCGGCTGGTGGGTCGGGCCGTCTTCGCCGAGGCCGATCGAGTCATGCGTATAGACGAGGCCGATGCCCTGCTTCATGAGCGCCGCGAGGCGCACCGCGTTGCGGGCATAGTCCGAGAACACGAGGAAGGTGCCGGCATACGGGCGGAAGCCGCCATGCAAGGCCATGCCGTTCATGATCGCCGTCATGCCGAATTCACGGACGCCGTAGTTCACGTAGTTGCCAGCCGCGTCGGTGGCGGTCACGGCCTTGGAATCCTTGCGGAAGGTGTTGTTCGAGCCCGAGAGGTCGGCCGAACCACCGACCAGTTCGGCAAGCTGCGGACCGATCGCGTTCAGCGCGACCTGCGAGGACTGGCGCGTGGCCTGTCCGCCCTGCACCGCCGCGCCTTCGCGCAGCGCCGCCTCGCGCACCGTGGCCCAGTTGGCCGGCAGTTCACCGCGCATCCGACGCGAGAATTCGGCCGCCAGCTCCGCATGCGCAGCGGCATAGCGCCCGAACAGCGCATCCCATTCAGCCTGCGCCGCTTCGCCGGTGGCACGCAGATCCCAGGCCGCGCGGATGTCGGCCGGGATCTCGAAGGGTGCGTACGGCCAGCCGATATGCTTGCGCGTCGCCTCGATCTCGGCGGCGCCCAGCGGCTCGCCATGCGTCTTGGCGCTGCCTTCCTTGTTCGGCGAGCCCTTGCCGATGACCGTGCGGCAGCAGACCAGCGTCGGGCGCTCCGACTGCGCCGTGGCCTGCGCGATCGCCGCGGCAATGGCCTCGGCATCGTGGCCATCGACATGGCGGATCACGTTCCAACCGTAGGCTTCGAAGCGGCCCGGCGTGTCGTCCGCGCACCAGCCCTTCACATCGCCATCGATGGTGATGCCGTTGTCATCGAAGAAGGCCACCAGCTTGCCCAGCTTCAGCGTGCCGGCCAGCGAGCAGGCCTCATGCGAAATGCCTTCCATCAGGCAGCCGTCGCCCAGGAAGACCCAGGTGCGATGGTCGACGACATCGAAGCCCGGACGGTTGTACTGCGCGGCAAGCAGCTTCTCGGCGAGCGCCATGCCGACGGCATTGGCGATGCCCTGGCCCAGGGGGCCGGTCGTCGTCTCGATGCCCAGATGCAGGTCGCGCTCCGGGTGGCCGGCGGTGTGAGACCCGAGCTGGCGGAAGTTCTTGATGTCGTCGATCGAAAGCGGATAGCCCGACAGGTGCAGTACCGAATACAGCAGCATGGAGGCATGGCCGTTCGAGAGCACGAAGCGGTCACGGTTCCACCAGGACGGGTTGGACGGGTTATGGCGCAGGACCCGGCGCCACAGCACTTCGGCGATGTCGGCCATGCCGAGTGGCGCGCCGGGGTGACCGGAGTTGGCCTTCTGGACGGCGTCCATCGACAGGGCACGGATGGCGTTGGCAAGGTCCTGGGTCGTGGGCATCGGCTGGCTCGTGGGCGGCGGGGTTAGCCGACCATTTTCGCCCCCCGGAGCCGCCACGGCAAATCCACGGTATCGTCCCGCCATGCCGATGCTCGTCCAAGTGACCGATTTCCACCTTTTCGGTGACCCGGAAGGCCGCCTGCGCAGGGTGGCTTCCCTGCCGGCGCTGGAGGCCGTGCTGTCCGCCGCCGCGGCCGACATCCGCCGGGCGGACGCCCTGCTGGCCACGGGAGACCTCGTGCAGGACGATCCGGCCGGCTATGCCCACGTGCGGCAGGCGCTGGGCGGGCTGGGCCTGCCAGTGCGCTGCATCGCGGGCAACCACGACACGCCGGAGCTGGCCCGGGACCTGACGGCAGCGCCGTTCAGCATCAACGGACACCTCGACCTGCAGGGGTGGCGGATCGTGTTGCTGGACAGCCAGGTGCCGGGTCGCGGCGAAGGCGCCCTGTCTGCCACTGAACTGGAACGGCTGGACGCGGCGCTGGCCGGTATCGGCGACCGTCATGCGCTGGTCGTGCTGCACCACCAGCCGGTGGGGCTCGACAGCCAATGGCTGGATGGCATCGGCCTGGCCAATGCAACGGACTTCCTGGCCGTGATCGATCGTCATCCGACGGTGCGCGGCATCCTGTTCGGCCACGTGCACCAGGTGGTCGACGACTGGCGCGGCAGTGTGCGCCTGCTGGGGACGCCCTCGACCTGCGCGCAGTTCCGTCCCCGCACGGCGCATTTCGAGGTGGATGACCTGCCGCCGGCCTGGCGGCGGCTCAGCCTGCAGGCCGACGGCTCGATCGAGACGTCCGTCGGCTGGTTGCAGACAGTCGTTTAGTCGCGCAGCGCGACCAGCCAGAATTCCTTGCGCAGGCCGAGCCCATCGGCCACCCGCTGTGCCACCCAGCGCAGGGGGGCGATGAGCCGCTCGCCCAGCCGCCGCGAAAACGGCGCCGCGCGATGCACGAGCTGCGGGTGAACGGCGACCACGCGATAGCCCTCTTCCTGAAGCAGGCGCGTGAGCGTTTCAGGCGTGTAGTAGACGAAGTGCTCGCGGCCGTGGGCCGAAGGCAGGTAATACCGGCTTTCCTGCGGCGCGCGCACTGCCTTGCGATAGCCGGCGTGCGGAATCGCAATGAACACGCCACCGCCCGGACGCAGCACGCGCCGCACTTCACGCAGCGCCGAGCGCGGATCGAGCGTGTGCTCCAGCACGTGCTTCATGGTCACGAGGGCGAACTCACCGTCCGCGAACGGCAGCTTGGACAGCTCGCCCACCTCGGCGCGGAACCCCTGCTCTCGGCAGGTCCGCACGGCGTACTGGCTGAGGTCCGCACCAGCAGGCGTAAGCCCGAGCTCGCGGGCAGCGCGCAGCGTGTAGCCCACCGAACAGCCGATATCTAGCATCGGGCCGGGCGTGATGAAATTCAGGGCGTCGAGGATCTGGTTGCGCGATTTCTGGATCCGACGCCGCGTGCGCTGCGTGTATTTGCGGCCCTGATCGCCAGCGCCGAAATAGCCGCTCTCGTAGAATCCCTCGGCCGCCGGATCGGGATGTTCGCTGCGCTTGTAGATGAGGCCGCAGCCACAACGCACCCAGGTCAGTTCCGGATGGACCGCGAGCGGCTCCGCCTGCGCACCGTGGCACAACGGACAGGCGGCCAGCACGATGGGCTGCAGGGCATCGGACGAGGGGGCGGCATTCATGGTCGCCAGTTTACGGCACGCAGGACACGAGGAAGGCAACGACATGCGCGCACTGGGCTATTTCGCAGGACTCTTCGCCGCCGCCCTGGGGCTCGTGGCCGTGGCCACCGCACCGGCCTGGCGCCTGGTCAGCCAGTTCGCGCACGTGCCGTTCCATCGCGTGGGCAACCGCCTCGCCATGCTGGGTCTGGCGATCGGCCTTTATGTGGTGGCCCGCAAGCTGGGGCTGGCCAACCGCCAGGCCATGGGATTCGGGCTGCCGCGCAGCCAGTTCCTGCGCGAACTCGGGCGCGGGCTCGTGCTGGGCGTGCTCTTCATGCTGCCCCTTGCCGCGCTGATGCTGGCGCTCGGGCTGCGCGAATTCGCCGAGGTGCTGACACTGGGCGCCGTCATGAAGCTCGTCCTCACCGGCCTCGTCAGCGGGCTCGTGGTTGCCTTCATCGAAGAAAGCTTCCTGCGCGGCGCGATGTACTCCGCGGTCTCGCGCGAATCGGGCACGACAGTGGCCGTGATCTCCACGTCGCTGCTCTACGCGGCCATCCACTTCTTCGCGCGCTACAAGATCGCCGACGCGGACGTGACCGCCTTCAGTGGCCTGGAACTGCTGGGCGGTTCGCTGTCGGAATTCGCGCGACCCCTTGAGATCGCTGACGCCTACCTCTGTCTGGCGGCCGTGGGTGGACTGCTCGCCCTGCTGCGCGCCCGAACGGGCAGCATCGCGACGGGCATCGGCCTGCATGCAGGCTGGGTGACGGTGATGCTGGTCGTGCTGCGCACCACCGTCGTGGACCCGGAAGCGCCGAAGTCCATACTGCTGAGCCAGCATGACGGCTTCGTGGGCTGGTTGACGCTGGCCTGGACGATCATCGCCGCCGTGCCGCTGCTGGCCTATTACCGGCGCCGGCAGGCGCGTGCCGCCGCTTAATCAGCGCTGACGTTCCGCTCCAGCAAAGGCTCGATCGCCGCGAGGCGTTCAAGCGGATCATCGAGCTCCAGCATCCGCTGCTTCGCGGGCATGTCCAGCGGCAAAATCTCCGCCAGACGGCAGGACACCCAACCGGCCTCTTCGAAATCCTGCGGGATGTCGGCGTAGACCTCGCCCAGCTCGGGCAACACGCGCTTCAATAACGCAGCAAGGTGGCGGTACCGCCGGGGCACGGCCTGCGCGGGCGTGGCGGGCAGGCATTCGATACAACCGCGGTTCAGCCCATCCGGCTGCCGCCACTTCTCCAGGACGCGGAAGCGCGACTCACCCCGCCCGGTGATGCCCAGCAGACCATCCTCCAGCAGGTTGAAATCGACGATGCGCGCCAGCGTGCCCAGCGCCTCGGTCGCGGCAGCGCCGCCCACTTCGTTACCCTCGCGGATCAGCAGCACGCCGAAGGCGCGTTCGCGGCGCAGGCAGTCCTTCACCATGTCGACGTAGCGCGTCTCGAAAATGCGCAGCGGTAGCGGTCCGCCGGGGAACAGTACCGTGTTCAGCGGGAAGAGCGGGATGTCCTCGGTGGTCATGGCATACCTCCCGTTCAGGTACGGCTGCGGAGCGCCGCCAGCAGCTTGCCGTGCAAGCCGCCGAAACCACCGTTGCTCATCACCAGCACGTGGTCGCCGGCGCGAGCGGTCGCCGCCAGCTGCGCCACGAGCGCGCCCAGGTCCGATACGAGGTGGGCCCTGTCGCCCAGCGGGAGCGTAATGCTGTGTGCATCCCAGCCCAGGTCCGCCGGCGCGTAGACGAACACCTCATCCGCGCCGGCCAGCGAGGGCGCCAGCGTGTCCCGGTGCACGCCGAGCTTCATCGTGTTGGATCGCGGCTCCAGCACCGCGATGAGCCGCGCTGGGCCGATGCGCCGGCGCAGGCCATCGATCGTCGTGGCGATGGCCGTCGGATGGTGGGCGAAATCGTCATAGACGCGAACGCCTGCGGCCTCGCCGGAAAGCTCCATGCGACGGCGCACGCCCTTGAATCTGCCCAACGCTTCGACCGCATGTGGCACAGGCACACCGGCGTGACGGGCCGCTGCGATGGCGGCCAGCGCGTTGTCGACGTTATGGCCGCCGAACTGCGTCCAGTGGACCTGCCCCTGCGGCTGCCCCTCAAGCAGGACTTCGAAGCGGCCGTAGTCGCTGCCCGGCTGGACGCGAGCGGACCAGTGGGCGCCTTCGCCGCCATCGCGCGCAAAGCCTTCGCGCGGTGTCCAGCAGCCCATGCGCAGCATCTCGGCAAGGTTCGGATCCGCGGCATTGCAGACGATGCGCCCGCTGCCGGGCACCGTGCGCACGAGATGGTGGAACTGCCGCTGGATCGCCCCGAGGTCCGGGTAGATGTCCGCGTGGTCGAACTCGAGGTTGTTCAGGATCACCGTGCGCGGTCGGTAATGGACGAACTTGGCGCGCTTGTCGAAGAAGGCCGTGTCGTATTCATCGGCCTCGATCACGAAGAACGGCGAACTGCCCAGCCGCGCGCTGACGTCGAAGTTGCCCGGCACGCCACCGACCAGGAAGCCGGGATCAAGGCCCGCATGATCGAGGATGTGCGCCAGCATGCTGGTGGTCGTGGTCTTGCCGTGCGTGCCGGCAACAGCCAGCACCCAGCGATCCTGCAGCACTTCCCGCGCCAGCCATTCGGGGCCGGAGGCATAGGGAATGCCACGGTCGAGCACCGCTTCAAGCACCGGCATGCCGCGTGACATCACGTTGCCGACGACGACGACATCCGGCACCGGGTCGAGTTGCGCCGGATCGAAACCTTCCGTGACCGCGATATCAAGCGCCTCGAGCTGCGTGCTCATCGGCGGATAGACGTTGCGGTCGGAACCCGTGACACGATGGCCCGCTGCGCGGGCGATGGCGGCGATGCCGCCCATGAAGGTGCCGCAGATACCCAGGATGTGGACGTGCATGGCTTTCTTCAGGGGGTGGGCGTCGTGGCGTCGGGGAACAGGCCGGTCTCGATGAGGCGACCAATCAGCGATTGAAGCATCACGACGGCGATGCAGCTGAACTGCGTCCAGCTGGTCGCGGCCCGCAGTACGCGTGCGTTGATGGCCAGCATCCAGATCGCCAGCACCAGCAGCAACAAGGAGACAGGCGCCTGCCAGGCCGGGTCTTTCATGTAACGGAGGAACAGCCAGGTGACGGCCACGAACACCGGTTGCAGGACGGTCTGATAGCCGAACACGGCTGTTGCGGTCTGCAGGAATCGTTCAGGGTGACCGGCAAGTTTCAGGACAACCCAGTACCATCCCAGCCCCAACGCGCTGTCCACCAGGATGAGCGCGACCCGGTTGTCCGCGGCCACGGGCATCAGCGTGCTGAGCACAAGGCTCAGCAGCACGTAGGCGGTCACGGTCACGCCGAGCACACGGCGCGAATACGGGACATCCTCCGGGCCACGACGGAAGAACGCGATGTCGGTGTAGAGGCGCGCAAGCGTCCTGGCGCCGCCCGGGTTCAGATCATTCACAGCACGATTTTACACAGCCGGAAGCGCCGCAGATGACGACGATCCAACCCATCACCGCCGACCCGCGCGATGCCGCGCGCCTGCAGACGCTTGCCGCGGAACTTTCCGATGCCCGTTTCATCGGTCTCGACACGGAATTCCTGCGCGAACGCACTTACCGCCCCCTGCTCTGCCTGCTGCAGCTGTCCACGCCGACCACCTTCGACTGCGTGGACCCGCTGGGCGACATGGATCTCTCGCCGCTGCGCGCGGCGCTGTCAGCGGGTGGCCCGCTGAAGATCATGCATGCCGCCCGCCAGGACCTTGAAGTGCTGTGGCCGCTCTTCGGCCCGCTGGGGCCGCTGTTCGATACACAGGTGGCCGCGGCACTCACCGGCCTGCCGGCACAAGTGGGCTATGCCGAGCTGGTGCGCCGGCATTTCGCCATCGAGCTGGACAAGTCCCACACACGCACGGACTGGTCGCAGCGGCCACTGAGCGTCGCACAGCTCTCCTACGCGATCGAAGACGTGCGCCATCTGGGTCCGCTGCGTGAACGCCTGATGGAGCAACTGGACAAGCTCGGTCGACTGGATTGGCTGCGTGAGGAGATGTTGCCGCTTGAAGCCGGCGAAGGTCTCTTCGTCGATCCGGAGCGTGCGCACGAACGCCTGAAGGGATTGCAGGATCTCGACGCGGATCGGCAACGCCTCGGCCAGCGACTGGCCGCATGGCGCGAACGACGCGCGTCGGAGCGCAACCGGCCGCGGACCTGGATCCTCGATGACGCTGGTTTGAAGGCG
>CANGMU010000047.1 GCA_947454665.1 Pseudomonadota bacterium
AGCCACGGCGTGGGCCGCAAGCTGCACGAGGCGCCCGGGTTCATTCCCGGTTACGACGACCCGCGGGAACGCCGTCGCCTGAAGGAAGGGCAGGTCATCACGCTGGAGCCCTTTCTCTCCACGCGCAGTCGGCGGCTGCGACTGGCCGCCGATGGATGGACGCTGAAAGGGCTGCCGGGCAATCTGTCGGCGCAGTACGAGCACACGCTGGTCGTCTGTCGCGGTGCGCCGATCCTCATCACGCGCTGAAGACCACGGTAAGTCCGTATTTCCGGCCTCGCTGTTCCCGGTAGGCTTCCTGCACAGGCCATGGCTGGAGGAGCGGTCGATGAGCGAACTCTTCACTTGGGATGCTGCCAAGTTCAGCGTCAAGGTCCCGGACATGGACCGCGAACACCAGCAGATCATCCTGCTTATGAACAAGCTGCATGATCTCTACAAGTCTGGCGCTCCCGCGAGCGAGCAGGGCAAGGCACTCACCGCGCTGGCCGAATACACGGTCAAACACTTCAGCGATGAAGAGGCCTACATGGCAAAGATCAACTTTCCGGGCCTGAACGTTCACAAGGGCGTGCACAAGAACCTGCTCGAGCGCATCGGCCAGTTCGCGGCCGGCTTCAAGGCCAGCGGCAATCTCGGCGACGACCTGTTCGTGTTCCTGAAGATGTGGCTGTCCGCGCACATCTGCGGCATCGACATGAAGTACGGTGTCCACCCCCACTGACGACATGAACCCCTGCGTGAAGTGCGGCGCCTGCTGCGCCGCCTTCCGCGTGTCCTTCTACTGGAGCGAAGGGCAGGAACTGCCCACACACCTCGTCAGCAAGGTCACCGCGCATATCGCCTGCATGGCAGGCACGAACCAGCCCGCACCGCACTGTGCCGCGCTGGAAGGAACCGTAGGATCTGAAGTGGGGTGCAGCGTCTATGCGCTGCGTCCTTCACCGTGCCGCGAAGTGCAGCCGGGTGATGGACAGTGCAACCGGGCGAGATCTCGCCACGGACTGCCACCGCTGCCGCCGCGCAGCTGAGGCTGCGACGGCGGTGCGGGGCTTGCGCCGCCTTACTTGGCGGCGGCTTCGGCCTTCGGATATTCCTCGGCCACGTTGCGGCCCAACGTCTTGCCGTTGACCTGCGCGCTCATGAAGCTGCCGCCCGGCGTGCCGTCCTTCAGCGGGTGCATCTTCAGCACGATCTTGTCGCCGGCATTCATCGCCTTCTTCGTCCAGCCCTGGCGCTTCAGGCCGTTCGGGCTGCCGCCCTCGATGCTGTACTCAGTGGTCTTGCCGTCCGAACCCTTCACGTTCACCTGGATCCAGATGTGCGGATTGGTCCACTGGAAGTCCTTCACTTCACCTTCGATCGTCTGTTCCTTCGCGTTGTCGAACATCGCGAAAGAATGATGCGAGTAAGCGGCGCCGGCCGACAGTGCGAGCACGGTACCCAGAGCAAACGCAGAACGCGTGAACATGACGTGATTCTCCTGAAAGTTGTCGTCCCGGGCCCGACGGTGCCTCTGGCAGCGAGCCCTTCCCCCGAAATCCCGGCGTATTTCAATACGCCTTGAGCCGGATATTACCCCCGCCGCACCGCAGGTGTACCACCCGGCCTGCAATCTGGTACTGACAGTCTCAGGATGCTTCGTCCCGGTCAGGGCTTCAGGAATTCGGTCGGACTCCGTGCGCCACAGGCGCGCGTCGCAGCAAGCGCTGGGTCTGCACCCGCCCTGGACAGATAGATCACCCGACGTGCCAACTGCGCGATCATCGGTCGAGGGCCGGTCGGTGATGCGGTGTAGCGCTCGGCCTGCTTCGCCACGTCCTTCACGGGAAAGCGATGACTGCCCACGAGGCCTCGTGTCAGTGTTTTCAGTGCCTCGGCTTCCCCGGGTCCTGCCGCGGCAGCTAACGGCTGGAGCTCGGCCAGGCTGATCTCCTCTGGCAGGGCGTCCGGGTGTCGTTGCAGCCAGTCCTCGGCCATTGCGTCGACGGTGGAATACGTGACATTGCGGTCGTCGCCGAAACGGGTCGCGTGCCAGTGGGCCTCCTCGAAGCTGACCTTGCCATCGTGATTCAGGTCCGTCTGGGCACGCTTCTCCGGCAGGAAGGCTTCGAAGTAGACGCGAAGGTAATCCGCGCTTTCCTCCACCTCCCGCGCATTGGTCTGGCAGCCCGTGGCCACCACGTCGGGGCGCGCGCCATAGAAGCCACAGCTCACCGCCTGGGCCAGCACGCCGCCGAAACAGTTACCGCTCACCATGACGTCATCGCCGCCGCCATGTTGGTGCAGCCACTGCATCTCCTCGAAGCCCAGGGGTGCGACCTCACCCCACAGCGGCGCGCCATCCGGACCACCATGTCCGATCATCACGAGCAGGTTGCGGGAACCGGGCCTGGACTTCACGCCATCGAAGAAAGCCGTCAGCGAGTCGATCGTCAACGGTTGCGAGCGAGGCAGGTCACGGTGAACGAAACGGGTGCCAGACGTTGTTGTCTCGATCGCGTTGTAACCGCGCGCGGCACCGGCGCCATACCGTACCTGGATGCGGGCGCGATCCAGCCCGAACTGCTCGACCAGCACGCCCTCGATCTGCTCGGTGCGGATCGCGTTGAAGACCGGATTGTCGAAGGCGCCCCGCGCGGTCGAGGCGAGCACTGCATTGGTGTTGCCGATGGGTGGTGGCGTGCGGCGTGGACGCTGCATCACCCAATCCGCGAACCGCCGGCCCTTGCCCAGCTGCGGAGTGCGGGCCAGCCGGTAGAACCAGTCCAGGTTCCAGCCCTCGACGAAATACTGCTGCCAGAAGCCGTTATAGCCATCGACGATGTTTCCCGGCTCGACGCCGTCCAGTGGCACCGTCAGGTCCAGTGGAAACTTCGCGTCGTGCGGATCGACCGAGTCTGTGATCGGCCCGGCCGCCACGACATGACCGTCGCGCTTGAGCAGCACCTGCACGCCGCGCTCGCTGGCCGTGCGCCGCCAGGCGGCTTCGTCGAAGTAAGGCAGCTGGCGGATCTCGTCCCATTCAACCGGCGATGCGTCGCCACCGACGCGACGTTCGACGCGGGCGGTGATGCTGGTTCCGCTGTCCGACAGCGTCACGGTCTGCACCATGCCTCGTCGCTTCAGTGATTCCTCGAGCAAGGAGCAGCCGCCGCAGTCCCGCGGCTTGAGCAGCGTGATGGTCCACGTGCTCTCGGTATCGGCCGGCGTGGCGGCATGCAGGGCGGCGGTTGTCAGCGCGCCGGCCAGCAGCAGGGCAATCAGGGGTCGCAGCTTCATGCCCGATATACTATCGCGGGAAAATCAGGGGGACGACGATGACGAGATTCAGAACGGCGTGTGCGGTAATGCTGGTGGGCCTGGCGCCCGCGGCCTTTGCCGCAGGCCAGACCGAGCAGACCATCCGCGACCTCGAGCAGCAGCAGGCCAAGGCTGCCATCGGCCGCGACCGCGTCGCGCTGGAAAGGATCTTTGCGCCCGAGTTCAAGGTCATCAATCCGAACGGCGTCGTCGGCAGCCGCGAAACGCTGCTCGGGTTGCTGCTGGGTGACGGCCCCTCGCCGTATCGTTCGGCGGCCTACACGACCGACGAAGTGCGTGACTACGGCGACACCGTCGTGAGCATCGGCATGGATACCGTCGTTCCCAACCAGGGTGCCCAGGCCGGCCAGACCGTGCTTCGCCGGGTCACGCAGGTGTGGCGCAAGCAGAAGCTCGAGGGCAAGGCACAATGGCGCCTGGTCCTTCGTCACGCCAACATCATCACCACGCCATGAAACATTTCCTGCTGATCTACGACGCCGTCCCGGATTACGCCACGCGTCGCGCGCCTTTCCGCGCCGCGCACCTGCAGCTTGCCCAGGCGGCGAGGGCGGCAGGTGAACTGGTGTTGGCCGGAGGCCTGGCCGATCCCGTCGATGGGTCGGTGTTCCTGTTCCAGGGTGACTCGCCCGCGGTGGCCGAGACCTTCGCGCAGGCGGACCCTTACGTGCAGGGTGGGCTCATCACGCACTGGCGCGTGCGCGAGTGGACGACCGTGGTGGGTGATCTCGCCTTGAATCCACTGCCGCCGCCGGCCTGAGGCTGGCGGGGCCGTGCGGGACTAGAACGTCCCGTTCGGGTTCTGGGCGTCGGCCGGGATTTCCTGGATCACGTCCCAGTGTTCGCAGACCTTGCCGTCCTTCACACGGAAGATGTCCACGACCTGTTCGCCGTTCGGGCCCATGCCGTTGATGCCGTGCAGGTGCAGGACGACGAAGTCGCCCTCTGCAATGACCTTCTTCACTTCATAGCGGTGGTTCGGGAAGTCGCGCTTGAACATCAGCGCGAACTCGGCGACGCCCTCGAATCCATCCTTCGCATAGGCGCTGTGCTGCTTGTAGGTCTTGGCCATGAAGGGCCGCGCAGCTTCCGGATCCTTGTCGCCGATCATCTTCTGGTAGAAAGCCAGCACCAGCTTCTTGTTCGCTTCCAGGCGCGCCTTCTCGGCGGCCAGCGTGTCCAGTGGGCGTTTCGGCGCAGCGCGGCGCGCAGGCTTTTTCACGACCTTCTTCGCAGTCTTATTTGCAGCGTTCTTTTTTGCGACCTTGCGGACGCTCTTGTTCGAGGGCTTTTTTGCCGTTTTCTTCTTGCGCGGGGCCATGTGCGGTTCCCTGTTCGAGTGGCGTTGAAGGTCGAGACGTCGCCCGATCTTACGGGAAGTATCATCGAACGATGAAAGACCTACGACGTGGCCAAGCCCTCGGACTGCTCGCCGTGGCGGGCTTCAGCCTCACCCTGCCGATGACGCGCATCGCCGTGGCCGAACTGCCGCCGATCTTCGTCGGGCTGGGTCGTGAACTGGCTGCTGCCGTACTGGCTGCCGCGTTGCTGTGGATTGCGCGCAAGCCGTGGCCGACGACTGCCCAGTTGCGGCCGCTGATGGGCGTGATTGCAGGCGTGGTGCTGGGATTTCCGCTCTTCACCGCCCTGGCAATGGGCCATGCGGAGGCTTCGCATGGCGCCATCATCCTCGGCCTGTTGCCCCTGGCGACGGCGGCGGTTGGCGTCGTGATCAACCAGGAACGACCGTCCCGCCTGTTCTGGTTGGCAGCGGCAATTGGCAGTGCCGTCGTCGTGCTCTATGCACTGCAGGCCGGTGCAGGGCGCTTGAGCTGGGCGGATGCCGCCTTGGCCGCAGCGGTGCTGTTTGGCGCAGTGGGCTATGCCTCCGGCGCGCGCCTCGCACGCAGCATGGGCGCCTGGCCCGTGATCTGCTGGGCCGTCGTGCTGTCCGCCCCGCTGCTTGCGGTCATCGTGGCCCTGCTCGTCTGGCAGCAACCGCCCAGCGCGAGCCCTCGGGCCTGGGGTGCCTTTGCCTACGTCAGTACCGTGAGCGCCTTGTTGGGCTTCTTTCCTTGGTACCGCGGACTGGAACTGGGGGGCGTCGCGAAGGTGAGTCAGGTGATGCTGTTGCAGCCCTTCTTCACGCTCGCGTTTGCCTGGGCTGTGATGGCAGAGCCGTTCACCGCGGTCTCGCTGACTTGTGCGCTGGCCGTGGCCGGTTCCATCTTCGTGAGTCGAAAAGCATGAGCCGCATCCTGCTCGCGACATTTGGTTCGCTCGGTGACCTGCATCCCTTCCTGGCCGTGGGTCGCGCGCTGCGGGAGCGCGGGCATGACGCGATCATTGCAACGAGTCCGGATTACGCACCCCAGGTGGCCGCAGCAGGGCTTTCCTTTGCACCGGTGCGACCGAGCATCGAGTCCTTTGGAGACCGGCGCCGGGCGACGCAGCGCCTGCTGCATCCCGTGTGGGGCGCCGAGCGCCTGCTACGTGAATTCGTGATGCCCGCCCTGCCGGATTCACTGAAGGACCTGCAGGCCGCCGCACAGGGCGTGGACCTGTTCGTGTCCCACCCGCTCACCTTTGCCGTGCCGATCGCCGCCCATCGACTGCAGAAGCCCTGGGTGTCCACCGTCCTCGCGCCTTTCAGCCTGATCACGCAGCAGGCACCGCCGCGCCTTCCCGGCATCAACCTGTTGCAGGCCACGCAACGCATGGGGCCCCGCGTGCACGGTGTTGCCTGGCAGCTGATGCGTGCGGTGCTGCGGCAGTGGGAAAAACCGCTGCGAACACTGCGTCGGTCGCAGGGCCTGCGCGACACCGGCGCGGTCATGACGCTGGAGGGACAGTATTCACCCCACGGCACGCTGGCCCTGTTCGATGCGCAACTGGCCAGGCCTGCTTCCGATTGGCCGACGCCCCTCACGTTCTGCGGGCCTGCCTTGTATGACGGACATGTGCCGGACACGACCCTGCGGGACGAACTGAGGCAGTTCATCGACGCAGGCCCGCCGCCGTTGGTCTTCGCCTTGGGATCCTCCGCGGTGTGGATCGCCGACCGGTTCTGGCCCGAGGCGATCCGCGCGGCACAGGCCCTCGGGCGGCGCGCCATCCTGGTGAGCGGCCAAACGCCCTTCAGTGCCTTGCCGCCTGGTATCAGGGCCTTTCCCTACCTGCCGTATTCGCAGGTCTTCCCGCATGCCGCGGTCGTGATCCATCAGGCCGGCATCGGCACGCTATCGCAGGCGCTGCGCGCCGGCCGTCCACAACTCATCACGCCCGTGGCCTTCGACCAGCCCGACAATGCGGAGCGTGCTGAACGCCTGGGCATCGCGCGCGTCGTGCCGTTCCAGAAGGTCACGACGGACAAGCTGACCGCGGGCATCGAGGCCTTGCTGCGCGATGGCGCTGCGGTCATCAAGGCTGCGGTCGTCGCGGAACAGCTGCGCGACGTGGACGGCGCAGGCGTCGCAGCGGAATGGCTGGCGCGCAAAGCGGAAGAGGCCTGAAGTCACCGCTGCCTACGCTGACGCTGTGCAGCGCAGCCCGCGGGTGATCTAATCCTCCGCCAATACAGGGAACACAGCCCAGCGAGGGCAGTATGCACGTGAACCACCACCGAGCCTTTCGTCGCGGCGTTGCTGCGTTTGTCGCCGCCGCCCTGCTGTCCGCGGGTGCCTTTGCAGCGGGCGCGCCGGCCAGCGTCGGCCGTGGCGCACCGCTCGCCATGGATCCGCGCGTGACCGTGGCGCCGCTGCCGGCCCAGCCGACGCAGGCGCAGGTCGATGAATACATCCGGCAGACACAGTCCCTGAATGTCGGCCCGCAACAGGTGCGCCTGCGTGCCTTCTTCCAGCCGCTGCCGCCGAACGCGACGCCGCTGCAGCCGGTGAACATCGGCTCCGCCTGGAACGGCGAAGTGCCGCAGGGTGTGAAGCCGCTGCCGGTGGATCTGTTCACGTCGAAAGACTTCTACGCCGACCGGGCCCTGTGGTCCGATCCGCGGTACTTCCGCTGCAACAGTCCGGCAGCGCTTGAAAACCAGCGCGGCGCGAATGGCGGTGCGCTGATCAACAAAGGCGATCCGAAGACCGCGGCCTGGGGCCACTGCGATCGCGATATGACGCGCAAGGCGATCGTCAGCCCCTATGCCTTCAAGACCGCGCAGGCACATTACGACGCGCTGCTGGCCGAGACGAAATCGCATGGTGGCCCGACGAAGCACACAAAGGCCAGCCTGCCCAGCGAGTTGAATGGTCGCTACGGCGTCGAGTTCTTCAATGGCGACTGGTACGCCAGCATGTTCTACAACCAGATCCCGACGATCCTGTCGCTGCTGACGCCCGAATACCAGAAGCGCATGGTGCAGCAGATGTACCACGAGGTCGTGAGCGCGGCCTCGCAGTGGCCGTCGCAGTTCTGCTGGCCGGAAGGCTTCATGCGTCGTTTCGATCCGGTGGCGACGCAGCCGCAGATCAACCCGCACATGGTGCTTGTCACGCCGGAAGTCGTGCAGATTTCCACGGGTGTTGCCCGTAACTTCGTCACCAACATCAACATCGGCCGACAGTTCAACATGACCGGGGCGGTGCCCCGCATGGGTGCCGACGTGCCGCGCTGGTATGGCGAGACGGTGGGCTTCTGGGACAAGGACGCGCTCATCACCTGGACGTCCAACATCCAGGGCTGGATGGTGCACGGCAAGTTCGAGTTCTCGAGCAAGATGCAGACCGTGGAGATCTACACGCCCGTGCGCGATGCGAAGGGCACGATCACCGCCATCAACCACGAAGCCGTGTTCTACGACCCGGAAGCATTGGTAGAGCCGATTCGTATCGTGCGCACGCTGCGTCGCATGGGTCGCCTCGACGAAGGCAATCCCTACACCTTCATCGAATGCGTGCCGAACATCTACCCGGTGAAGGGCCATGCGACGGCGGTGACGCCGGGCGAGAACGTGACGTTCGAGATCCCGGACATCTATGGCCGGCCCTGGGCGAAGAACTGGGAAAAGTATTACGAACAGGGCATGAAGCGTCCGGACAACGACGACGCGATGTTCAAGTTCGATTGATGCGCTGCGTGTCCCGCGGCCTGTGAGACGATGGTCGCGTGGATACGCTCTTCCGCTTCCGCTCCGCGTTGACGCAGGCCGTATCGCTTGCGCTGCATCCCGTGGATCCGGAGTAAGCCTCTTGGCACTCTCGCCGCTTTACAAGGAAACGCTGCTCGACGCCCTGCGCGATGAACTGCGCGTGGCCGGCTTCAAGAAGCGCGGCGTGGTGTTCCATCGCGTCAGCGCGGATGTGGTGCACCTGATCGCCCTGCAATCCAGCATCGACAGTCCGGGCCAGATTCCGCAGCTGACGATCAATCTCGCGCTCTGGTGCAAGCCGCTGGCTGCCCGCGGCACCGAACCCTCTGTCATTGCCGCCGTGTGGCGATGCCGACTGGGCGACGTGTTGCCGACGAAGACGGACCTCTGGTGGACGGTCCCGGACAAGGCCTCGCTACCTAAGGTGGCCCGAGGCATGCTCGCGGATCTCAAGGCCCACGGCATTCCCGCGCTGGACCTTCTGCCCGATTCGGCTGCGCTGTTTGCGCTATGGCGCGGTGGTCAGTCGCCGGGCCTCGCGGCCTCGGAAGCGCAGCGCTATCTGGCCGCCTTGGCCAACCAGCCCTCGTAACGGCCTCTGCCCTCGGTGGCAATGACCTGCAGTTTGTCGCGCAGGCCTTGAAGGTCTGATTCCACCGGATACATCCGTTTCACGCCCAGCACCTCCCAACGGTTTTGGCGCGTGTCCTGCGAGACAGTCGTCGCAAAGGCGAGGGCTTCGAGCTTCAAGGCCGCTTCATCGGCCGTGAACTGCGTCGGGAAGTGCAGCAGGAATTCGAAGCGATGCAGCGTCGAGAGATCCGCGCCCGAGGCGGCGAGCCGGGCAAGCGCTGCGCCATCGGCTGAGGTGTCGGCAGGTGTCATGCGCAAGATCATCGCGTGCATACTCGGCGAATGAAAGTCCCCGTCATCATGATGACGTGCCTGCTGCTGACGGCCTGCCAGCGCCACGCGCCGCCCGCGAAGCATGCGGGCCTCTGTCCGACCGACAGCATCGGCCAGGTCACCGAGGATCATCTCCCCGTGGCGGCCTGGAAGGCGGATCTGGTCACCTGCAGCTATGGCCCGGCGGAAAGCGACGCGATCGAGTCGACGTTGTACGTGCAGGAAGCCGACCAGCCCTTGCGGCGTCTGGCGACTGGCCTGACGGGCACGATGCATCCCCTGGTCATCGCGCGCCGCGTGTTCGCCTGCCAGGAGAACACGATCCTTGGAACCACGGCGCCGATGCTGATCGATCTGGATGGCGCGGCACGGGCGCTGTTACCGCATGCCGGCAGCCTGCGTGCCTGCAACGCCGTGGGCACGGGCGAGCAGCTGCTGCTGCAATACGACGACGTGGCGGGTGCTGACAGCGCGCCGTTCTCGATCGTCCGTGTGTATGGCTCGGATGGCGAGCCGCTCATCGAACAGCGCTTCGACCATGAAGGCAGCATCGCCTTCAGCGTGGACGGCAAGCCCTATACGGCGGATGTGCTGGAGCCGGAGATGCCGGACTAGGTCTTCGCCGACAGCAGCCGGCCATAGCCGGGCGCTGCGCCATCCAGGCCCGCAAGTCGCGCGCCGGCCCACAGCCCGTGCGGCATGCTCGAGATGACCGGCACGCCCGTGCGCTTTTCCAGAATCGGTATGAGCTCCAGCGTGCGGAAGCCGCCGCAGGACACCAGCAGCGAATCCGTGCCGCGGGCCCTGGCCTGTACGCCTGCGGCGAAGTCCTCAAGGACCTGTTGCGTCACCTTGTCGACATCCGTCATCGCTTCGATGCCGAGACCTTCGATGCGCACCGGCTCGATCCCGTGCTCGATCAGGAAGGCACGCAGGCGCTCGTTCACCGTGTCGTTGTAGGCCGTCGCCACCGCAACGCGCCGGGCACCCAGCTTCTTCAGGCCTTCGATCACGCCATTGCTCATGGTTGTCGCCGGCAAGCCGGTCTCGCGCGTGACGGTCTCGCGCAGCTGCCGGTTGAACGCCTCGCCCTTGTAGAAGGTCAGCGAGGTGCCGGTCAGCTCGATCGCCTCGGCGCCCGCTGCCGCGAGCTGCCTCGCCGCGGCGGGTATGCGCGACAGCGCGGCATCGAAGCCTTCCGGCGTCATGCGTTCGATGCCCAGGCCGACCGTCACATATCGGAGGCGGTCGCCATACATGGCCACGCCTTCTTCGGGGATGGCGGTGCGGTCCGGCGGGAAGATCAGGCCCAGCACAGGGGCCTTCTTCGGCGCGGCCGCCTGCGTGGTGTCACCGAGCGCAGCCGTCGCGGCGGCTGCGCTGCCCAGGATCAGGTCGCGGCGGGTCAGTGTCATGTCCCGGAGACTAGAGCTTGCTCAGGCGTTCCGCCATGCGCGTCTGCCAACCTGGGCCCGTTGCGCGCCATTTCGCGAGCACGTCGGAGGGGAGGCGGATCGTCACCTGAACGCGTGGGTTTTCCGAGAACGGACGCCCCCCCTTCACGACACGACCGCGAGACACCATCTCGTCGGTCAGTTCCGGAAGCTCTTCGTACTCTTGCGGTTGAATGACATGACGATCAACTGCATCCATGTCCGAGCCGTATAAGCGGCGCGACCTTTTCTGCTTCGCGGGCATTGGCTTTCCTCATCGAAAATACATGGCGTGATTCGCCGCGCTGGACGAAACAGACGACCACCAGCCGGCCGTGCAGGTAACCGTATGCGATGACCCGCTCCTCTCCGTAATCACGGCGAAGGTCGGGGACCATGTAGGTCGTGTCAGCGAACACCCGCCCGGCATCCAGGAAATCCAGACCGCGATGTTCGAGCGTCCACGCGCGTTTGGATGGATCGAAGGTGATGTGCATGGTTATTGTAACTACAACAACATCGGCGTCAAGCTGGGCTTGAAAGCACATCACCTGGGTTCGGTCGTGGCGACTCGCCATTCCCTCGGCGGCGCCCCGATATCCGGGGAAATTGGATGGATGCACCTGAATCCGGAACCTTGCAGGCAATTGGAGTTGCAGTTCGATTCCGTCCCAGTGCATCCGGCAAGCGCTGGCCGCGTGGCGCATTGACGGAGTAGGCTCGACCCTCAGACAAAAACAGGCTCCGCGTTTGCGGGGTTATAGATTTCACAACGAATGGGTTCGGGGGGGCTGACATGGACGAAAACATGATGAACCGCCGGCAGATGCTCGGTGGGCTGGCTGCGGCTGGCACGGCGGGTCTGGTGGGCGTCGCAGGTGCCGCGGCACCGGCAGGCATCAACGCGCAGGGCTTTGAAGGCGCACCCTCGCCGGATATGGGTCTTTCGCAGACCGCCCCCATCAAGGACATCAAGGGCAAAGTCGCCTACATCACCGGTGGCACCAGTGGCATCGGCCTCGGCATCGCGCAGGCGCTGCATGAAGCGGGCGCCAAGGTCATCCTGGGCAACTACAGCGACAACCAGTTCGCCGAGGCCCTGAAGAGGTTCCCGGAGAAGGATCCGCGCGTTGCCACGGTCGTCCATGACGTCATGGTCCGCGACAGCTGGGAATCCAAGGCCGACGAGATCGAAAAGATCTTCGGCAACGTGAACATCCTCATCAACAACGCCGGCGTCGGCCTGTTCCAGAAGACCACGGAAGGCACGTGGAAGGACTGGGACTGGGGCATGGGCGTGAACTTCTGGGGCCCGGTTTATGGCTGCCACACCTTCGTGCCGCGCATGCTCAAGCACGGCGAGGGCAGCCACATCGTGACGACGACGTCGACCGATGGCGTGCTGCTGGGCACCGCGGGCATCTATGCCGTCACCAAGATGGCCGCTGCGGGCCTGATGGAGCAGCTGCGCCATGAGCTGCGCGATTCGAACATCGGCACCTCGAACCTGATCCCGGGCATGACGACGTCGAACCTGGGTCGCAGCGAAACCGAATACCGCCCTGCCACCCTGAAGAACGATCCGCCGCCGGCTGGCGCCGCCGCAGCACCGCGCATGGCGGGGCCGCGTCCGGCCATGCCGGCAGTGCCGGCCGACACGCCGCCGGTCTGGGCGCGCCCGCAGTCGGCGCTGACGGTGGGACGCATCGTCGTGAACAGCATCCTCAACAACGACATGTGGATCTTCCCGGCGCCGGAATATCGCGTCGGCGTAAAGGCGCGTGGCGATGCCATGGTCGCTTCGGCTGTGGACTATGCCCCGATGCCGGACCACATTGCCGCGGGCCACGACCGTTACTACCGCACGCCGATCTACCTGCAGGAAATCGCCCATCGCAAGGCGACCCGCAAGCGGACGATCCCGGGCATCTGATCGCGACGACGACAACAAGAACTATGACGAGGGTTATGCCGTGAAGATCCGATTCATTGGTTTGGGACTGGGCCTGGCCTTGTCGGCCACGTCACTGCTGGCGGCTCCGGCCGCGAACGTCAGCGCGAAGCGCCTGACAAACGCGGAGAAGGAGCCGAGCCAGTGGATGACTTACGGTGGCACGTATTCGGAACAGCGTTTCAGCCGCCTCAAGAAAATCAACAGCGACAACATCGGGCAGCTGGGCCTGAAGTGGTTCTCGGATTACGAGACGAACCAGAACCAGCACGGCTCGCCGCTGTATGTCGATGGCGTGCTGTACGTGTCCACGGCGCGCAACGTCGTGTATGCCTATGACGCGCGCAGCGGCAAGCAGCTGTGGAAGTACAACCCCGTCATCCAGGGCGAGCGCCTGCGCTATAACCTGGGCCTCGTGAACCGCGGGCTCGCCGCGTGGAACGGCAAGATCCTCATGGGCACGCTCGACGCGCGGCTCGTGGCGATCGATGCCAAGACCGGCAAGCAGGCCTGGTCGGTCGACACCGTGCCCGAATCGCTCGGGCTCGGAGACCTGACGAACAAGTACTCGATCACGATGGCCCCGCGCGTCGCGAAGGGGAAAGTGTTTGTCGGCGGTTCCGGTGGCGAGTTCGGCGTGCGCGGCTGGATCGCGGCCTACGATGTGGAAACGGGCAAGGAAGCCTGGCGCTTCTGGACCGTGCCG